>DASVMC010000199.1:0-15385 GCA_036384555.1 Niabella sp.
CAGGGGCGGCGGGGAAATGAGGGATTATCATTTGTATGGTAACCGGTTGCAGAAACGCTTTCCGGTGGAAAAGGACCGGGCACTGGTTATCGGGGAATTGGGCGGACTGGGTTTTACAGATCCGGAACACTCAATGAAAAAAGAGGTATGGAGTTACGGGAGTTTTAAAAGCACAGCGGCGCTTTGGGATGCCTACAAAGAACTGGTACTTAGAATAAAAGAACTGAAAAAAGCAGGTTTTTCAGCGGCGATTTACACGCAGCTGACCGACGTGGAAACAGAAGGGAACGGAATAATAACCTACGACCGGATGCGGCTGAAGATGAGCGCCGGTCAGTTAAAGGAACTACATCAATTGCTCTATGAGCAATAACTAGTACAATTCAATAAAAGTGTTACCGATATGTGTAATTTCAAGAACGAGTGTTGCTTAATTGTTTTGATGACGACGGTGCTGTTAGCATCGGGTAGTTGTAAAAAGCATGTTGCTGTGGGACCGCTGAAGAATACAGATCCGATAACAGTACCCGATACTGTAAAGGATGTGGCTTCTATTCCTGGTGCCGTCGCGAGCCTGCATTTTAATAAAGTGGGCAATACCTGCTACAACGTATATATTGCAACCAATGAGGGCGGAATCATATACGAGCAAAAAAAGCCACTGGTGGTGGAACTGGTAAAAAGCGATAACTCGGTATCCTGGGGTGACTCCATGTATACCAGTCTTACGGCTAATAAAGACAGCATTATATGCAGCGGTAATTTTACAACCGGCGGAGGCACCGTATTACGGTTTGTTGATGTCTATAAAAAAATAACAACCGAAGGCACTTTTACCGTAAGGCGCAATGTAAAAGTGATCAAAGCCGGAACGGATAAAGGTTTCGCAACAAGGATCGGGTTTCAGAGAAGCATCAGTGCGGATATGACCAATTATGATTTCTTTGTGCCTTCTGTATGGTATAGGCAAAACAGGTATGTGCCCTCCAATGCACTGGCCAGCAGTATGTCCGACGAGTTTTACTGGTTCAGGGAAGACCGGTTGCCATTACCGTTGTTCATGATGCGGGACATCGGCAGCGGGGCTACATTTTCTGTGTATCATAAAGATCCGGACGGAGCTACTTTTAACGGGGAAGACGGGTTGTCCCGGATCATTGACGGCAGAATGAAATTTGCATCGGTAGGCATGCAAAACAGGTCAAAACCATTGGTAGGCGTCACCTATCCTGGTTCAGAAGGAGAGCGGACAGGTGTAAATGGTATGGCTGCTGCTAATAACCGGTGGGCGTACAGAAGCCATCCCGTTACCAGCAATTATGAGCAGGATTATACCGTGGCATTTCATCTTTCCATTGAAAAAGATTTTACGACAGCTATGAAAAACACCTGGCAGCGCTATTATAACCTGGCCGCGCCGCCGGTATATCAATGTGATCTGGACAGGGTTTATCAGGATCAGGTTGACCTGCTTGGTAAATACTGGCGTTCTGTAAACGCTGCCCCGGGATTTCCTTTTCGGATCATGCTGGACGGAACTGCTGCAGATGCGGATTATAATTATAATATGGGTTTTGTGGGTATGGAAATTCCGAATGCTGCTATGCTGATCCGTGCCGGGCTTCGGACAGGGAATGCACTCTTATTGTCAAAAGGGGAGCAGGTGGCTGACTGGTGGGCAAAGAACGCTGTTAACCCTGCGAACGGGAGCATAAGAACCTGGTACGATCCGGAACCAGGAACCTGGCGGGGCTCCTATCCTACGTTTATGCGGGTAATAGGCGATGGCATGCGCGGATTGCTGTGGGCCTGGGATTTTGAACAAAAAGCGGGCATCAGTAAGGATGCCTGGTTCAATACCTGTATTCAGGCGGGTGACTGGCTGGTAACGAAACAAAGTACGGATGGCTCATTTCCAAGGTCGGTTGATTTTATAACCAATCTGGTTACAGATGCAGCTACAACCAATACGTCTCATGTACTGCCCTTCCTGGTTGAATTGTATTTTGCTTCTCACAAAGAGCGTTACAGGCAGGCAGCCCTTAAAGCCGGTGATTTTTTGTACAAGGACTCGTACCTGAATTTTAAATACATCGGCGGAACGCCCGATAATCCGAATGTGCCGGATAAGGAAGCCGCGTCTATGGCCTTACGCGCTTACCTGGCCCTGTATGATCTGTCAAAGGATACGAAATGGTTAGAGGCTGCGCAACAGGCGGGCTATTACTACCAAACCTGGATTTACGCCTGGAATATACCCATACCAAAAGATGACGCCGGAGCCACCTATCCAAAGGATCGTTCCACAACAGGATTAAGCGTTATCGGATCGGCTGGTAATGCTGCCGATTCTTATGCCTCCATAGACGCATTTCAGTTTTACCGGTTATACCTCTATACCAATGACCGGCAGTTTTTTACTACAGCACAATTATGCCTGTATAATACAAAACAGGCAGTAAACTGGGATCGCGCCCATCCGATACCCGGCTATGGAGATCCGGGCATACTGGTAGAAGCAATGAATGTGACCATACCCCGCGGGCACAGTGTTAATTATTACCTTCCATGGCAGGCCTACAATTTCCTGGAGCCGATGGTGCTTTTTAAAGAGGTGTTTGGCGATATGGATCTTGAGCATATTGAAAAAATGAGCAACCGTACTTCCTTAAACGAGGCTTATTCGATGAAGAGAGGGTTCTGATTGATAGACCACCGATTAGTTTTGGAATACAACTTCTGGTCAATAACAGATTTTTGAATGGCTGAATATCAATTGACACGCTATAGCCAGGCAGGAACCTGTTTTTATGAACGATGACCGCTTGTCAGAATTGTTCGTTCGTCAACTCCATATTGGCCATGGCTCCTGCAAAGTTTCCTGTTGATACGGCATTGGCCACGGAGCGCATGGGAGATGTACTGTCGCCACAGGCAAAAATACCCGCGACTGTTGTTTTCTGAAAAGCATCTACCTGAATATAACCCTGTTCTGTTAGGCTACATCCCAATGAAACAGGAATATCCGAATGCTGAACGAACGGAAGGACTGCGTACACTGCTTTAAAGGGCAGCCGGTCGCCATCTTCAAAAATTACGTTTTTCAAAAGCCCTTTTTCATGTTCGATTTCAATGACCGGGGTTTCTATAATTGGCAGGGCATGTTGATCCAGCCGGTCGCTCTGTTCTTTAGTGAAGTCAGCTTTTCCTGAAGTTAAAATTGTAACCGTATTAGTCAGGTTGCGGACCAGGGATGCAAGATGAAATGCCCTGTCGCCATTTGCCATAATGCCTGTTGGCTGATTGCGGAATTCGTAGCCGTGGCAGTAGGGGCAATGGATCACAGAAATGCCCCAGCAGGAAGCAAACCCTTTGATACCAGGCATCAGGTCTTTTATACCGGTTGCGAAAATCAATTTCTTTGCGTGGTAAGCTGCCCCGGATCCGGTAGTGATCTCGAAGCCGTGCGTTGTTTTTTTACCACTAACAGCCGGTTCCTTATAAAGCTGCACCGTGTCATAATTCAGTACCTGTGCTCTGGCCTTTTCTGCTATCAGCTGCGGAGGTGTGCCGTCTTGTGTAATAAAATTGTGGGAATGGGGTGTTTGCCTGTTGCAGGGCAATCCGCTATCGATGATTAAAACCTTCCGGAGTGAGCGCCCTAATGCCATTGCTGCTGAAAGTCCTGCATAACTTCCGCCAATGATGATCACGTCAAAATGCTTATTAGCTGCCATAAAACAAGAAATATTTATTCAATGAGCGATAAAAGTTGGTTGCATACGCTCTTTTTTAAATGCAACAATGATGCAATTTTAAGCTTTTTTGACAGATCCGCCAAATATTTTAATACCCGGTCGTTGGTGTAAAGAGAGCTTGTACTATCATTGAAAGCGTTACGGGCTCTGATCGTTGATTTTTATCGTTTAAAACAGGATCCCTATCTTTAGGGTTATGGCATATCTTAACAGGTTTTGGCTGCTGTTGCTTGTATTGGAAGCACTGCTGCCGGTAAAAAGCTATTCACAGATACAGGTGCAACTGGTTGCTCCTGCCGCAACGGCTGGCAATATCAAAGAAGTACATGGTCCGCATATTGCCATGTATAGCCCGTCTGTAAGCGACCGGCATCAACTGCTTTTCATGATAGAAGGAACGGGCGCTACTGCAACGGGTTGCAGGACCTTTGACAGTTGCTTTGCTGAAATGGGATACCATGTAATCAGCATTGATTATATGAACAATGTAATTACAACCACCTGTAGTAATAGTACAGACAGCAGCTGTTTTGACGGATACAGGCAGGAAATTGTTTTTGGTACACCGGTCAGCCCGCTGGTGGAAGTAGACTCCGCCAACAGTATTGTTAATCGTTTTACCCAATTGCTGCGTCATCTGGCTGCTACTGATAAAGCCGGTGGCTGGGATGCATTTTTGCAGGGAGCGATGCCGAAGTGGGAACATATTATTGTAGCAGGACATTCACAGGGCGCAGGTCATGCTGCCTATTTGGGCAAGGCGTTTCGCCTCGCAGGTGTATTGATGCTTTCCGGCCCGCAGGATTACCTGAAAGATTTTAACGCACCTGCACCCTGGCAGTTCCGGAAAGGGTTAACCCCAGCTGCACGGCAGTATGCATTCCTGCACGTTAAAGACCCGTTCAACTACCAGTTCCAGGTAGCAGACGTAGCAGCCGTTACCGGGCTGAACCCTTCCGATACCACAATGGTACAACCAGGCACACCTGTACATTCAGAGCGGCATATTTTTGTTAATGATATGGGTACAAAAGACTATCATGGCTCTACCCTGAACACCGCGTTTGTGCAGGTGTGGCGGCATATTATGGACCGGCTGCGTTAATGATTTTTCTTTTCAAAAAAGGATCACGAATAATAGGGGGCGGTAGCGGTACTGGCCCGGCCGGAATGTACCGGTATATTTTAAAGGTACACAGAAGCTGCTTTTCAGTATAAGCCGGCTGTATTAACGGGTATGAGAGCCGCTTACCAGACTACCTGTTCCTGTTCAGTAGGAATACTGATCTTGTTTTGGCACAAAATTTTTACTGGAATAACGGATCAGAAAAAATTATACAGCTATAATTGTCCGTTATGAGTAAATATAAAACATCCGTTATTATAGAAACGCCCAAAGGCAGCAGGGAAAAATACGATTATGATCCCAGGTACGGAATGCTTCGTCTGAAAAAAATTCTTCCGGCAGGAATGGTATTCCCATTTGATTTTGGCTTTATACCGGATACTAAAGGAGATGATGGTGATCCGTTGGATGCATTTGTGCTGTCATCCCTTAAAACATTTCCCGGCTGTATGGTGGATTGCCGGTTACTGGGCGCCATAAAAGCAGTACAGGTAGAAAAAGATGGAAAAAAGATTCGTAATGACCGGTATTTGTTTGTTCCGGTTGTTACAGGAGAGGAGTGGGGGTCCGGTTATACAGATCAGTTGCCGGAAAAGATGTTGCAGGAGCTGGGTAATTTTTTTATCAATTACAACAGGGAGGAAGGGAAAGACTTTCGTCCCCTGGGATTTTTAAATGCTAAAGAAGCGGCAAAACAGATTAAAAAGAATGAAAAATGAAGGTGATTTACTGGATATTTGGTAAAGGTGAAGAGCTGGGTATCTGGCAAATGTCGGCCCGTTCTGTAGTTACCTTTTTTATTTGCCTGGTATTGATCCGGCTTGGGGGGCTGCGCCTGGTTAATAAACGTTCTGCATTTGATACGATTATTATTATTACGATGGGTTCTGTGCTGGCAAGGGGTATTGTAGGAGCCTCTCCCTACTGGGCTACTGTTGCTGCTTCTGCAATAATGGTGCTTATTAACCGGGTGCTGGCCTGGTATTCCCAGAGAAGCAGCCGGTTTTGCCGCCTGGTTACAGGTACACCTTTGTTGCTGTATGATCAGGGGCATATCCTCTGGGAACACATGAAACTGGCCGCGCTAAGCAAAACGGATCTGTTGCAAAGTTTGCGGCTGGAGGTGCAGGATGAGGACCTGCACAAAGTGCAGAAGGCGTATATAGAAACCAACGGCCGGATTAGTTTTATACTTACGGAAAGAAAAAAAGATGACTAAAGGCAAGCTCCATATTGGAACTTCTGGTTGGCATTACCCGCACTGGAAGGCTGTTTTTTATCCTGATAACCTCAGGAATGAGCAGCAGCTGAGTTATTATGCGCAGGAATTTACAACGGTAGAAATAAATAACAGTTTTTACCACCTGCCATCAGCAGAAACTTTCAGGACATGGGCTGCAGCAGTTCCTGAAAAATTCCTGTTCGCTGTTAAGGGAAGCCGCTTTTTTACGCATATGAAGAAGCTGAACCTTACAAAAGCAGATCTGCAGCCCTTTTTTAAACAGATCAGTAATCTTAAAAAGAAATTAGGACCTGTATTATTTCAACTGCCACCCTTTTGGAAAATAAATACCGGCCGCCTGGAAGCCTTTTTAAAAATACTTCCCCGGAATCAGCGGTATAGCTTTGAGTTCCGCAACGCTACCTGGTATGACGATCAGGTATATACCTTACTAAAAAAGTATCACTGTGCTTTTTGTATTTACGATCTTGACCGGCAGCTGTCCCCAATGATCACCACAGCCGATTTTGTTTATATCCGTTTGCATGGCCCTGCCGGAAAATACCAGGGAAAATATACGGCCTCCGTACTCAATACCTGGCTGAAACGTTGCAGAGCCTGGCAGGACAGCGGTAAGGATGTGTATCTTTATTTTGATAATGACCAAGCCGGCTATGCGGTAAAGAACGCTCAAATGATGCTCCGGAAATCTTTATAGATACGGCAATATTTTTGCCTGGTTATGGATAAATAAAGCCATAATGAAAAAAGGAACAGCATCGCAAAAGGTGAGTACGATCAGTGACTGCATCAAACAGGCAGCAAAAGAGGGCTATACCAAATATTTTTTTATAACCCGCCTGGGTCTTTCTTATAACGGAGCTCCTACAGCGTATGCCCCGGATGATATTCTGATAAGAAATTGTTACCGGTTTGAAGGCGATAGCGATCCGGCAGCTAATTCGGTGCTGTATCTTTTACAGGCCCCCGACGGTATCCGGGGAATCCTACTGGATGCTTACGGTATGTATTCGGATGGGAATATTGCACAGTTTATACAGGGCGTGCACAGCATCAATAAACGGTTCTCCGGAAAAAGGAATAAGAACAGGAAGCGGGCAATTATAGCTGCTTTTATAATTGCGGGCCTGTACCTGGTTTTTCAAAATAAGGTAAGCCATTCAACCCGGTTAACAGCTGACAGAGACCTTAACTGACTTCAATCAGTATGTAGAAAAATATCCCCATTGTGTAGATAAAAAAGGACTTAAAAACAGATCAGAAAACGGCCGGTTGCGGTCAGGTTTTTGGCATAATTGTTTTATGGCTAATAGTAGATTTTCTTCCGGGGTGGCGAAACTATCGAAAGATACGCACTGAGAAAAACCCGTAGAACCTGAACTGGATAATGCCAGCGCAGGAAGAAAGAAAATTTTGGGTCCCCCAGCAATGCCGGGGGACTTTTATATCCTGAATATCGTTTATAAAAACCTGGTAAAACAAACAGATAATGAAAGAGCAGCCTTTTGAAATGGCAGCGCATAGCCTGGTGGGGTATGCAGCCCTCGACCTCAGAGCAGGGGTTGAAGACCTGTTGACAGCAGAGTTTGCAAACTATAATCCTGAACGGTTTGCGCCTGTGAATATAAAGATCTCATTTGGGAAGGAGGGATTCACTATTACTTTATATGCTTATGAAAAAAACAGTAATAAAACGATAACCAAAAATAAGCTTCCGGTTAAAAAATTTAAAAAGAGGATGAATGCTTCAGCTTTTTCACAATATATAATTCATTTTTCGGTTTCTTTATCCTGCGATGATTTTGATATTAATAAAATGCGGGTAACCAATAAATAGATGTATACGGGTTCCGAAAATATTTTTTTGATCACCTTGTTAACATTCACAATATGGAAGATAAACGTGTTGCTGCTGCTGCCACCGGCTTTTTTATGTTCCTGGTCATCTATTATGTGCTGTTAGGCCTGTTTTTATGAACTGGTACCGGCAGGCAGGAATGCATATAAAAATACTCCGGTTCCCGGGGATGCTTTTCCCCATTTTATGTTGCAATATTTGCCGGGTGTAAAGGTGTTCGCATCAGGAGTGCTTCTGTAAACCGGTTGTTGAAAAGAATAAAAGAAAGCTTTCCGCAGCACCATAAAAAAATGGCCGGCCTCCGGTGCAGGCCTGCCTTGTGTTGTACGGGGACACAACCGGTACCCTCTACTTTTCTGAGCTGTAATTTTCTGTTTGGGGGAATAATGAACCGGGACTGGCCTATTGCTTGTTTTTGTTTTGAGGAGAATATCCTGAAAATTATTTTTAAACCTAAAAAGTATTTATTATGAAAGCAAAGCAAAGTTCCAGGAGTAGCAGAAGTCATCAGCCGGACACTTCTGTTTTTGAAGAGGTATACAAATTGGGCTATAAGCATGGATTTGAAGACGCAAATGATGATGACGAATATGATGATGACTTTTCAGATTTTGAAGATGAGTATGATGAGTATGATGTAGAGGAAAAGGATGAGCATGGCGCCGGGGATTATGAGGATGAGGAAAATGAGAACGACGATCAGGAAGAGGATAATGAAGGAGCTGAAAGGAGCAGGAATAACCAGGGACGTTTCCGCTCAAGGGAGGGAGCTGCTACGGGCAGAAAAAAACGGTCCGCTTCATCGGGCCGGAACAGTAGCCGGGCCTCTTCCGGTAACCGTACCTCATCAAAGGATGCTTCAAAACGGGGATTTGCTTCAATGAGTAAAACTCAACGCACCCGGGCAGCAAAAAAAGGTGGCCAGGCGGCGCATGGCGGCAGTCATGGTTCAGGAAGAAATTCCCGCGGCAATCGCTAGGCTTCCTGAAACAATAAAAGAGCGGCTGTATCAAGAGCTTTTACTACAGTTGAGCTGCATGGGTGCAGGCAGATGTTTCTTTTGATACACCCTCTTTTATAAGTTTATAAGGAAAGTCATTGCTTGTA
Organism: Niabella sp.; assembly: GCA_036384555.1. Classification (GTDB taxonomy): domain Bacteria; phylum Bacteroidota; class Bacteroidia; order Chitinophagales; family Chitinophagaceae; genus Niabella. Next base: position 9,093 of record DASVMC010000199.1, read on the forward strand.
TGAAGAAAGAAAAAAAGAATAGCTGCGGCTTGGTCGGTACAGGGAAAGCAGGGCTTGAAAGCAAAATGGACCCGAAGCCGGAAAGCAGGCTAAAGAAGACAGCGTAGTAGGTAAGAACGAGTAAATAATATTCATAGTAAATCATCAACAATGGGAAAGATATTGCCATTTTATACAACAAAAGCTGGTCAGGGTAATTTAAGAGAGCCGGAGAACAGGAGTTCCGGCACCGGTGCAGACAACAGCAAAGGACTGTTTAAAGAGATAAGGACAGATGCCCGTAGTTCCGGTAATAGCGTTGCCCGTAAGATAACCGAATGGCTAGCGTTCACTGCTAAGAAAACGACAGGACCTGGGAGCCGGAGCTGAATAAAATTGATGGCTTACAATTGAAAGCAGAAGCTTTTATGAAAAAAGGGCTCACGGATTTATAAAATAGTTAAATAGATTTTTATGAAACAACGCAAATTAAATTTTATAGCAGCGCTGGCGCTATTGGCAGGCATAATAATACAAGCCTGTAATACAGCGCCGGATAGTAAAAAGACAGCCGAAGATTCCAACAAGGTCAAATTTGATAAGAGTGACAGTTCCAATCCTTCTATGAGAACACTTGAAAAGGATGCAGATTTTGCGGTAACGGCCGCTGATGGAGGATTGCTGGAAGTACAATTGGGACAATTAGCCCAGAATAATGCGGGCGCACAGAAGGTCAGGGATTTTGGGCTCATGATGGTGCAGGATCATTCCAAAGCGAATAATGAACTAAAAGCATTGGCAGCACAAAAAAATATATCCTTACCGGATTCGATGAGTAAGGATAAAAAAATGAAATATGATGAACTGCGTTCGCTGACCGGTGCGCGGTTTGATAAAAAATACATGTCGCTGATGGTTTCGGACCACAAGGAAGTTATCGATGAGTTCCATAAATATGTCAATACCGGTGCAGACCGGGATCTGGTGCAATGGGCAACGGCGAAGCTGCCGACATTGGAATTGCATCTTCAGCATGCCTGGCAGGAAGACAGCCTGTTAAAGAAATAACAAAAGGGGTTATGAGTCACGACCGTTCTTTGTACTGACTATTATAGCAATTACTTTTTGCCAGCCTGATCTATGCCCGCACAAATAGGCATCGGCCTTTTTTCTCAATCGCTCCGGTGCTTTGCCAAAATTGTAACAGATGATGAATTTTTCGTTTCTTTTATAAGGCATTGCACATGGAGTGATACTGTAGTGCGTTCTTTTCATGGTATGAGCACCGGAATAATAAAGTTGCCCGCTCGTATTGCCTTCAGGATGCGGGAAAGGCATTCTCTCCGGACAAGCCCGGTACTATTGGCTGGCTCTATTGCCCGGAAGATACAAGCAATAGCCGGATCGTTCTCTGATTGGTCAATAATAGCTCCTTTTGCTGCTGCAGCAGGTTGCGCAACGCACTTTCCTGAACGAGTGCTGACAATACGATCTCATAAACTCTTATAGTTGCATCTTCATTGTATTCCAGTGCTGTCAGCAATCCCAGCGTTTCATTAACTGAATACAAAGCACGCAGACCATTCCAGAGCTGGTATACTGCCCGGTTAAGAAATTCCGGGTTGTTACAGGCGGTGTCAGGAATGCAGGACCGGAGTGCTCTGATAAAGCTATGACCCTGTTTGATCAGTTCTTCAATAATTTCGGCCAGATAGCAGCCAACACAATATTGTTTTAATTTTTCATAGAGCGTTGTTTTATCTATATTGATCTGTAACAGGTCATTCAGAGCCTCTGTTTCCTGTATCTTATTGTCTGTAGAATGCATAATTTATTTTTAACAGGTGCTGTTCAGCTATCTAAAATTTCCAAGGATTACGCCAAAATCAATAATGCACTTTATGTGTACCGGGGTCAACGTCGGTTGCTTTACTTTTTGTATGGCAAAGATTTGCTGCCGCTTATTTTATTGGCATTGTTTTGTAACTATAATAAGCAAACTCAAATACGTGGATTATGAAAAATAAGAAAGAAAAAATAAAAGCTGACCCGGAAACCCTGCACAAAACGGATCCTCAGGATAAAATGAAAGGACCGGTTTCTACTCCAATGCAAAAGCTGGAAAAAGCATTCGAGCCTGAAAAGGAAGACAAAAAAGGGAAATCCGGTAATAAGAAAAAAGAGTGAGTATATTTTTACACACTTTGTGGAATGTTTTACGCACGGAATTATATATGCTCTTTCAACCAAAAACCATTTGCTATTGCAAATGGTTTTTTAGTTGAAATATAAGACCCAAACTATGTCCGCTTTATTCCGCCGTTGCCTGCTCGTTCACAAAACTTTCAGCTATTTTTGTCAATGCCACGTCCGTGTTTTTTTCATTATCCAGCGTTTGTTGTAATAATTGAGCAACTTCATTATGGCCCATTTTCTCTGCAAAAGCACATAAGGTACCATAAGTGGCAATCTCGTAATGTTCTACTTTTTGGGCAGCCAGGATCAGTCCTGCATCTCTGGTAAAACTTTCAGTTTCTGTATCAGCTATAATAGAATCGGCTTCCTCCAGCAGTCCCTTCATCGCATCACATTTTTTTGCAACAGCCTTTTGATCCAAAAGCTCAAAAACCTTTTCAAGTGTGGCGGCGTGCATTTCTGTTTCTTTTGTATGTTGCTCAAATGCAGCTGCCAGATCCTTACTGCTGCTGGCTTTTTTCATTTTGGGCAGTGCCTTTGCAAGGTGTTGTTCAGCCCAGTAAATGTCTTTCAGCTCATCTACAAAAAAATGGTGGAATTCACTGTTCCTCATTTCAGGAGTGATTCTTGTTGTACTGCCTTTAGTATTTTTTTCTGATGTCATTGCCTTTCCTGGTTTTGTTTGTGTCATGATTTTTGTTTTTTGAAGTTGGGAATATGTTTGCAAAACCTGCCTTCCGGCATACATGCTGCCGGTTTGCAGCAAATGTTTTTTTTATAAGTGCAGAGCAATAGCTCTTATGATGATTACGAAAAAATCAAGCCAAAATAAATGAGTAGCTGAAGCAGACTTAAAATTTTAATTTATGACGAACCGGTATCTTTTGAAGTGTGGAAAATTATTACGTGAAAAGGAACTTTCTATAGCATTTGCAGAAAGTGCCACAGCGGGGCGGCTTACTGCGGCATTTTCACTGCTGCCGGATGCAGGCAGTTTCCTTAAAGGCGGATTTGTATGCTATGATGCAACACTTAAAGAAAAAATATTAAAAGTATCGCCACGGCTCATTAAAAAGTATACACCTGAATCGGCCGAAGTAACGAAAGCCATAGCCGAAGGTGTTGCTGCATTGATTACTGCCGATATTCATGTGGGAATAACCGGTTTAACCGCACCCGGTGGAAGTGAGACGCCTGAAAAACCAGTCGGAACTGTTTTTATCTGCGGCATGAAAAACGGATCGGTCCTCTTTTCCAAAAGAATCGTATTCAAAGGCACACCGGAGCAGATCGTACTTCAGGCAATAACACACACCGCAAAACTGATTACAGCATCTTTACAATAAATGCGCCCAGGCGGCCAGTAGCCCAGGTCTGAAGCGCAGGCGGCTCACTGCTCTCCGCCCGTGTAGGGTGTACTACAATTTGCACCTCAGGCCGGGTCTGGTAAATTAGTCAAAGCGCAACACTATAGATTACAGCGTATAGTAGCCGTTAATTGAAGGGAAGCCAGGAGCGCAGAAGCATCAGCTATCTGTGGCCCTTCTTATGTGGAACGATAAGAAAAGAGCCGGACGGAAGAGTTACAGCCCGGCTCTTTCAGATCATGCCTTTGCTTTTTTGTGCGCTGCCTTTTGGGGAACTTTGGCGCCTTCATGCCGGGCTTCTGCCAGATGTAGTAGTAAAGCAAACCGGTACTTAAAGAACTCTTTTCTGCTATTGCCGGTTATTCATACCAAAGTGTTATTTGTTCACCGATGGTATTTACCAGTTTCTGAGGTTTTATATTCGTCATGCGCCATCCATTTTTGGTGCATCGGATAATACCAAAATGCTGATCATTTAAAGTGATGTCAAGGTCTCTGCAACTACCATTTGCACAGGTAGTGAACAGGGGTACAGCCATCCCTTTGTACGTCTTGGATTGAAACGTAAAGTCAAGCGGTATCACTTCTGTTTTTTCAGGCTCGTTTTCCAGGCTGGTTATAAATTCCTTTAACATTTTTATCAGCAGCTTTCGTTTAGCTGCTTCAGAAATATTCCATTGCTCCCTGTCGGCCCGTTTATGGGCGATCTTTAATTTTACCCCCGTCATAGCTGTACTGTAATCATTGGCATTGAGCTTATGCACAAACTGGTGCGATAAAATGAACCAGTGATAGCCCGTGCCTACGGGCACGCCTGAACCTTCGGGCGCTTTTCCCGCCCGGCGTTTGGTAACAGAATAAGTAATATCCCATTGATCCGGAGTTACCTTGCGCTCCTGCCAAACTCCTTTATCATAATTCCATTTATGACTCTTTCCTACCTGCATACCGGTATAGATTTTCCCTTTGTATTCTTTAAAAGCATTATAGTCATGAGCGGTTTTACTGGCGCGCGTCTTTTTAGCAGGCGCTTTTGTTAATGTTGCGGGCATAGCGTTTCTTTTATTAGTTATCTATATCAAAAATGTTGCCTTACTAAATAAAAACTTCTGCTGCATTGCTTTTCCGATTGAAAAAAATAGAGTACTTTTAATAAAGGTGCTTTTGTAAGCACATTGAATGTTACTCAATTTTAATAGTGTTTAGTTGCGTTAAAATGAAGCTGGTAACACATTCTCTTCTCTTTTGTTTTCAAAATCACTTCCCGGTAAGGCTTATGCCCGGCCTTCAATTTATTTCATACCGGTTAAAAATAATCTTATGGTATTATCTTTAAATAAGATCAGACTTGGATATGCTCTTTCATCCTTGTTACTCCTGGTTTCTTATGTTCTCATCTTTTCTACTAACCGGCAATTGCAGCAGGAAAAGAACTGGATCGTGAATAATTATACCCTGATTAATAAGATAGGCGATGTCAAAATGATGATAGGAACGGCGGAATCCAATGTACGGGGGTATATCATTAACGGATTGCCCCAATTCGTAAGCGGCTTTTATGATGCCCGCTCCGCTATTACCGGACTACATGATGAAATACAAAGGCTGACAAGAACGGATCATGTTCAGTCAGCAAACGCAGCACATTTAAAAACCATGACAGATCAGCGTCTTTCGGATCTTTCTACTGCAATAACATTGCACCAGAAAGCCTCTGTAACGCTGGAAAATTCTGCTGTAGGGCCGGCAAAGCTGGCGCAAACCGATAGTATTTACGCGCAGATCCGTTTAATGACCGGGCTGGAAGAACAGCTGATGAAGAAAAGGCCGTCAAAGCTGAATAATTTTTATACGAGTACGGAAGCTATGACCATATTATCCTTGTTTATGGCGGCAATAGCTGTGGTGTATGCAATTATTACATTTAACAGCCAATACAGACAGAAAAAAAAGGCCAATACTATTGCGGGTCTGTACCGGGAGGAGCTGGAAAGCAATATCAAGGAGTTGAGCGAAAAAAATACAGCGCTCAATGAATTAAAAGGCGTTGAAAAGCTCGCTACCATTGGTCGCGTTGCACGGGTAGTGGCGCATGAGGTCAGGAACCCGCTTACCAATATATCACTGGCAACCGAACAATTACAGGAGGTGTCCTGCCTGGAAGAGGATCAGGATGCGCAGTCTTTAATCAAAATCATTACCAGGAACTCTGTACGGATCAGTGAGATGGTTTCCAATTTGCTGAATGCTACCAAATTTATGCAGCTGGATAAACAGGAGGAAGCTATTAACGATATCCTGGACGACAGCCTTTATATGGCCAAGGACCGTTTATTATTGAGAAAGATACGGGTTGTAAAAAACTATTCCAATGATCTTTGCGGTGTAATGGTGGATAAAGAACGGATTAAACTGGCTTTTTTGAATATCATTGTGAATGCGATTGAAGCAATGGAGGAAGTGGAAGGAGTTTTACAGTTAACTACGAGAAAGGAAGAGAATAAATGTATCATTGAAATCAGTGATAACGGTAAAGGAATGGATGAGCATACCCTGCAAAATCTTTTTGAGCCGTATTTCACGTTAAAGAAAAAAGGGAACGGACTGGGGCTTACAAATGCGCAGAATATTATCCTGAATCATAAAGGAACCATAAAAGTGAATAGCCGGCAGGGAGCAGGCACCACGTTTATCGTTGCCCTCAATCTTGTATAAAATTAGTTTACCCCGAAGAAGTTGCTAACCGGTCTA
>DASVMC010000200.1:0-4795 GCA_036384555.1 Niabella sp.
CAAAACTGCTCGCTGTCTCCCCGGAAATCTCACCTGTTTTTGATGCGCCTTTCACGATCAGCTCATCGGTAGCAGCAGCAACTTTATGATAGGTCTTGATAAAAACCTTGTACAGGGTCAAGCCACCCAATACTATTACCAGGCATATACTAAAAATAACGGGATACTTATAGGATTTTCTTTTTGAAATCCCCCATTTGTAAATACCGAACCCTGTAAAACCTAACAGAAGAATGGAAACAGCACTCAGCGCAATAATTTCTTTCATTTTATCTGTTTTTTATTTTCCCGATATTCATTATTTACTCAACGATCACTCTGAAAACCCCTGGTTTTTACTCCATAAATGTTTAGCCCGCAGCAATCCGGTTAAATAGACCTTAAATGATTTTGTTGCTGTTAATGATCTGTTTTCCTGCTCTTCGAAGGTCTTTTTGTTCCGCTGATTCCTAATTTTCACAGTTGCTGTTAATGAAGACACCTGAACGCATTGAATAACCTTGGCCTCTTTATAATAATCTATAGAAATATTATAATGGCTCAACAATGCTGATTGGTTATAAAAGGAGCCGGAGGACTGTAATTCTTTTTTTAACTGTAACTGCTCTGCGGCTGTTAATGCAGAAGACGCAAGCAACCGGAGCTGGTCCGTCTGAATCGAATCCCCGATATTGGAAAGCTCCTTACTTTTATAGGAATAGGTTTTTACAACAACACTGTCTGTATTATTATCAGGAAAGAATGCCCGCGTATTAATCTCTTTTTTCTGGGTCACAAGAAAAGAAAAATCATTTGCAATAAGCACAAGGAAAGTATATATAGATAAGAGGTGCATCATAATTAAGGTCTTAAAACATTTAACTGAAAAACATCTTATTACTATTATTTAAAATAGATTCTTTGTAAATCCTTGTACGATATATCCAAAAAATTTTCTTTATTTCTTTCAAAGGTCTTCTGATCCATTTTTTTTTCATCCAGATAAATATTGTTTTTATCGTACCCTACAGTTAATGCCCACTCTGAATTATCTAACTGCATCCTGAATGTTTTAAAACTTCCCAAATCCGCTCCAACCACTTCCTTACCGTTATAAAATATTTTGCCGGCAATACTCAGATAACCCCCTCCTAATAATTTATAGTTGCTTTTTTCCCCGGCCAGTATCAGCTTAGCCGGATTAGCCGGATCCTGCTCGTTTTCATCATAAAAGTATATATTTTTATCATCGGTAAAATAGACTGCATTATAAGGATATCGTAAGTAAAAGGGGTTTGAAACCTTTACTTTATTTGAATCAATATTGTATAATTGCTCAAATGTTACCGGATCGATTTTTTTTGATAACGAGGTGTACGCAGACTTATACAGGACATTCCGTAAATAAACGGTGTCTTCTTTTTTATAACCATTTTGCCATTTTTCCTGAGGAATAAATGACGCGTGTTTGAACAGATATTTTCCATTTTCTCTTACAATAAATAAAGATGCTGCTACAGATTTTTCCTGCATTGAACAAGATAAAAAAGTCATAAAGATTAAAAATCGTGTTATGATTTTTCTCTGTATTCTCCATATAGTTGTTCTTTGCACGTTCATTATTTGTTTAAAAATATCAGGCTATTATAATTCTATTGTTTTTCATCCTTCCATTTTTATTTACCTCTTTCTTCTGACCACCTCCATCTGCTTTTTTACATCCTCAGGAAACCAGGGGAGAACCGGATCTTTTTTGTATTGTTCAAACAGGGTATCAGGGTTCAACAATTCTTCAGATTGGTTAATTTTTTTCAGCGCCGTTTTAAACAAGGACTCAGTATTAAAAAAACTGAGCTGCTTACTCTCAGTGTTTAGTATAAACCATTTTTCAGGAATATTAAATGTCGGATCTTCATTATCCTTTTCAAAAGATTTATATCCGATAATATATTCTCCAACAACATTAACCTTCATCAACGGCGCAATCATATCTCCAAGCTCATTTTGAACATCCCCTGTTTCCAGCGCCCACACATTTTTACCGTTAAAAAATAAGAGGCGATAGGGTTTTATCAAAGGCAGCACCGGAGTGTCGCCTAAATCTTCAGAAGAATAATAAAAAGGATCAATATGAGCATTTTTATAAGAATAATCGGGCATTTGAGGTTTATTTTTGATTCCATTACATTGTATTGCCGTGGCCATTAATAATATATATGCCACAGCAGTAAATAACTTATTACATCCGTTTTTCATTTAAATACAGGCAATGATTTAAAAATATCTTTTACATCTTCTGAAAAATCATCCCACAATTCTTTCATTGCTTTTTGATCCCCAGATTTATTAACGACATCTAATCTGTTGTATTCATTTGTCCAATTTGCTTCTATTTTCATCAGGTCATTACCTCCGGCAACATCATGATATAAAAATCCCAGAACCATTGAAACTGTATCATACTCAATGCTTCTTTCCCCATGAGAAGAGGGACGCAGGTCAAATTTATCAGTAAAAGAATGATTCATCCTGACGCTCCCATCCTTTTTAACTTTTATCTCCGTATATACCATTGCACTTCTGATAAGCCATGTCAGTTCATTTGCAGCCACCTTCCAGGTATCCCTGTATTTTGCACTGAATGGCATAACAAACTGCTTCCACATGGCGCCTTTTGCACGTTCGCCTCCAAATTGAATTGCCTTGTGTGTTTTTAGTACAAAATCATCTTTAAGATATTGTGGATTACTTACAATCATTTTCGCGAGGTCCGCTTCATATTTTACAAATGCAGGATCTTCTGTAAGCTTTTTTGCCAGCCTGCTTTTGTCTTTTATATGAACTTCGCCGCTTTCTAACATAGAATGAATACCCGCCTCAAAAAGGTTGTCTATATCATCATCCATATCCAGCGCTTTGGCTAATTCAGTTCTTGCACCATGAGCCCATCCAGATCCGTCATACTCTTTATCGCCCTGCCACCAATTCTGTATATCTGTTAACCAGCCGGTATTTTCTTTTAACTCCTCTTTAGCTTTGTTAATCCATTGCTGCACTTTTCCATTCATTACTATAGCTGTACTTACCAGCTTACCCTTGCCGGCTCCTTGCACATAGTCGATTTCTTCCTGTATCTTTTCCGATTGGTGCATTACAGATTTAGAATATTCAACACGATAAAAAATATCTTTTCCGGCCTCTTTAATACGATCCCAGATTGTTTGTTCCTGGTATTGATCCCAATCAGAAAGGGTTCCTTTATTAAACATTAAGCCAACAGGTGCAAAATGTGCCTGAAGTTCCATTTCATGAACTGCCGCAAAAGCCATAAGGGCATTCAGTTTTTTCCGGTAAAGTTCACTCTGCAAGTACAATCCTTTTTGTTCCTTTTCAACTTCAGAGACAGCCTTGTCCAATATAACCTTAAACCATGACGGCAGTAACTGTGCATCTAGTATCGGCCCCTTTGCTTTGGCATATTTCAGTTTGGGGTTCGCATTAACATAGTCTCGATAATTTTTATAATCATTATATGTTGTCCAATACTTTCGTACACATTCTTTATAAGAAAGTCCATCTTTTTTTAATCCGCCGTCAGCAGTAAATGCTTTGTTCAGCAATCTTTTCGGAAAAATATAACCATCCTTCTCCAGTTCAAAATTGGACAAGGGATTTGTCTTTCCAAAGTACCATCCTGCTATCTGTAACGCATCCGTTTCCGAGCAGGCATTTTTTACCCACGGAATATCCCCCATCCGTGTTACAAACAACGCCCGGTCGTTAGGAAAAGTGAATTGTACAGCCCTGCCCATTAAACCACCCCAGCCGGATCCCAGCAGGTCATTCATTTTTTCATAAATCCCTTCTTTTTGTTTAAGCTTTTCCTTACTGAAAATTTCGGCAACCCATTCCAACACCCATTCATTTATGAAATCTTCAAAATAATATTTCTTGAAAATCTCATAATCCTCTCCATACAGACCCTGTGGCTGATGAGTGGCTAAGAAAAGCAGGTTGACGGGAACTTCATCCCAGCCTAACTCCTGAGCATAATATAACACTCCGATAGCGACTCCGGCAGCAAGAGCTGCTCCCTGGCTATGCCCAACAATCGTAACAGGTTTATATGCCGGTGAAAATGATAAAATCGAGGGATTGTCTTCTTTGGACCGCTCTACCTGCTGAAAATTTTTTATTTTCCAATTATCCCGGGCCCAGCTATACCCTTGTGCAATTCCATGTTCCACGCGATGCGCTCCGGATGATTGAAGTCCATGTGATCCGTTAATGAAATGCGCATTGCCGTTTGCGTGAAAATATTCTTTAAAGATCTGAGTAAATCTTTTTTTCGAAATATTATCATATCCCTCCCAATACCCCTCAAATTGCTCTTTTGCATAAAAAAGCCATCTGTAATATTCCGTTTTTGCATAGTTAGCCTCGCTATACATTGTTCCTCCCCCTTGCCTGTCATCCAACTCCAATTCTTTGTTTGTCATTAAATCCGAACCATTGGTCAGGCTCTTTTCACTCATATTCGCACCTCGAAAAGGATGTTGATTTAAATCATCAGGAACTTTATCCAGGACTACATTAAGGTAAGATTGCGGATTTTTTTTAGGGCTGCTTAAATACCCGTTACAAAAAATCACATGCCCGTTAATTCCCGTTTGCAACGAAGGGAAATTTGTGGCCCGATCTATGACCTTGTTAAATTTAATGCTTGTCGCCATTTGCAATAATTTTTTTATTGCTTAATAAACTTAACCCCTTCTCCTTTGCATGCACAAAAATCTCGTCAGCAGTTTTTTTCAAA
>DASVMC010000201.1:0-2064 GCA_036384555.1 Niabella sp.
TTTCAGATCTTTTTTGCTGATATCTGCCAGGAGGTCTTCAAGGCTGTTAAAATAAACAGGGCGGGTGCTGTTTTCTTTTTTAAACTGGATAATAGTAGTTGCCGTTTCCGGTTTCTGGTCTTCAATGGCTTTCAGGATCACATCTTCAAATTGCTTTTTAGCGCGTTTCTTGGAGAAGGAACCCAGCATTACCCAGGTGTCTTTTTTTACCTGGGTAAAAATGGTATCTATGTGCATGTATTCCCTTTTTTGCGGAATTTGCACCAGCGTAACCTTACTGACGATGTTCTTTTTAAAAAGGAGGGTTGCCACCTGGTGCGCCGCTGCCAGGCTGGTCCGTTCGCTGATGCCTATGATTACGTGCTCCCTGCTTACAACCATTACGTCGCCACCCTCTAAGGTAACCGTGTACTCATCTGCATCCACGGGTAGCAGGAAGTGATAAGGACTATCATCCAGCTCAATGATCCTGTTTTTATATGCCTTAAAAAGCGGGTGATTAAAGAAAATATATTTCATTAAAAGCGCCTCGCGCAGTCTTGCTTTTTTAGCAGGTTTGTTTAAAAGAATATGATCATTGATCACAATGCCAATGTCCCTGGTGAAAATAAAATTGGGAACAGGGGGAAAGAGCATTTCCAGGTTATTACCCGTTCCGCTTATGAATATTTTTGCCAGCTCGGCTGCTTCCTGCTGCAATAACAGCTCCTGTACCTTATAAGAACAGTTTTCTATAGCACAGACAGAAGCCACCAGTTTTTGCCGGATGGTGGTATCTGTCAGGATATCGGACAGCAATACCTGTATTTCTATTACGTTCCGGGAATGATGGAATTCTTTTTTCCCGGGTTTATAGAAATGGTAATTGTTCCCGGGAGCATCAATAGATTTTAGCTTTCCTTTGATCAGTTGCGGGTCCAGGAAGTATAATAATAATTTTGTGTAGTAGTCATACTCTTTTCGCCTTATGGTATCCAGGTGCACAATGTCCTCAAACAACCAGTCCTGCGCCTTTGAAGGAATCACCTTGCCAATGCCGCTATCCGGGCTATGTACCAATACCTTTTTCAATACTCCGATCTCTGATGTTACTCTTATTTCCATACAATTTTCTTTAGCGGCTAACGCTTGTTACTAACAAAAATAAGGGAATGAATGTTTGCCATCAAAGTTGGTTAAATTAATTAGCTTGCAGCCCTGATGAAAAAAGCGTTCTTACAATTACATATTGCCGTTCTGCTGGCCGGTTTTACGGGAATTCTGGGAGAACTGATTACGCTGAATCCGGGGCTGTTGGTATGGTACCGTTTACTGATTACGGCTGCAACCTTATGGGTCTTAATGGGCTTTAGCAGAAAATTGCAAAAACTGCCGGTAAAAGAAGCGCTTAAAATAAACGGCATTGGTTTTTTATCGGCTATTCACTGGGTATTTTTCTATGCTTCTATTAAATACGGAAATGTTTCTATAGGGCTGGTCTGCTTATCGGCTGTAGGTTTCTTTTCATCCATCCTGGAGCCATTGCTCAGCCGCCAGCCGATAAAAAGAACGGAACTGTTGCTTGGTCTTTGCTCCGTGCTGGGGATCTACCTTATCTTTCATTTTGATACGCAATATAAACTGGGTATAACCCTGGGCTTTATTTCTTCTTTCTTTGCGGCGTTGTTTCCTATTCTTTTAAAGTTTTCTATGCGCAGGGTGAATATGCCGACCGTTCTGACCTGGCAAATGACCGGCGGCTTTATTGCACTGTCAATTGTGTTACCCTTTTACCTGAAAGCATTTCCTGTAAAGACCCTTCTGCCATCCCTGAGCGATTTCCTGTGGCTGCTGGTGCTGGCCTGGTTTTGTTCCGTTATCGCTTTCCAGTTTTCAATGAACGCATTACAAAAATTATCGGCTTTTACAGTAAGCCTTTCGTATAACCTGGAACCGCTGTATGGTATATTAATGGCTTTTGTTATTTTAAAGGAAAATAAAACGTTGAATAACGGTTTCTATTTAGGCTTTACCATTATCAGCCTTACGCTGATATTACACGCCGTTATCCTGAAGCGGGGTCAG
>DASVMC010000202.1:0-3096 GCA_036384555.1 Niabella sp.
CCGGAGTGCTACCGGGCAGCGTTCCGGGTAATGAAACAGGATGTCTGCTATACTGATTTCTGATTCATTGGTTTATCAGTTATTTTTGCGGGATGATTGAAAAAATACAATCGCTGGCTAAACAGTATGCCCCGGAGTTTATTGCCGTGAGGCGTCATTTGCATGCGCATCCCGAATTGAGTTATCAGGAGTTTGAAACTTCAAAATACATTCAGCAACAATTAATGGAACTGGGCATCCCTTTTGAAATAAAGGCAACTACGGGGGTAGTAGGCCTGATCAGGGGGAAAAATCCGGATGCAAGGATTATTGCGTTAAGGGCGGATATGGATGCACTGCCTATTAAAGAGTTGAACGATGTGCCTTACAGGTCCGTTAACGAAAATGTAATGCATGCATGCGGGCACGATGTGCATACTTCCTGTTTGCTGGGCGCTGCAAAAATATTAAACGCAACAAAAGAAGACTGGGAAGGAACGGTGAAGCTTATTTTTCAGCCGGGTGAAGAAAAAAATCCGGGTGGCGCCAGCTTAATGATCAAAGAAGGTGTACTGGAACATCCGGCACCGGCAGCCATACTGGGCTTACACGTACACCCGGGACTCGAGGTAGGCAGGCTGAGTTTCAGAAGCGGAAAAGTAAGGCCAGCGCAGATGAATTGTACTTTACCGTATCGGGAAAAGGAGGTCATGCGGCGGCGCCTAATTTATGTATAGACCCGATCCTGATCGCAGCACACCTGGTAGTAGCGTTGCAACAGGTGATCAGCAGGAGAAATAATCCCCAGAACCCTACCGTGCTTTCAATTACCGCGTTCAACGGCGGTACAACTACCAATGTGATCCCTGATGAAGTAAAGTTAAAAGGTACGTTCCGGGCATTGAATGAAACCTGGCGTTTTGAAGCGCATGAGATCATCCGGACCCTTTCTGAGAATCTTGTAAAGGGAATGGGCGGCACCTTGGATCTGCATATAGATGTGGGGTATCCCAGTGTTTATAACAATGAAATACTGACCGAGCGCGCTTTTGAGCGGGCCAGGGAATACTGGGGCCGGGAGCGGGTAGAAGAAACGGAAATCCGCATGGGCGCGGAAGATTTTGGCTATTATACACAGCAGATCCCCGGTTGCTTTTACCGCCTGGGCGTGATGAACCAGGAAAAGGGCATCCTTTCCGGCGTGCATACGCCTACATTTAATATTGATGAGCAGGCAATTGAGATCGGGATGGGAATGATGGCATGGCTGGCTGTTTCAACAGATTTAACAAAATTGAAACGGTAAATTACCGGGATATTGCATCCTAATAAAAACAATGATCATGAAGGCTTTCTTGTTATTCGCTTTATGGAATATACTTTCTGTGAACGGCTTTGCCCAGTCGGGCAATGACGTCTTGAAAAAACAGGCGGAAAAACGCCGGAACAGTCCTGATTATATTGATAACCGGAAAATGATTGCGAATCCTCAGCAATCCGGTCAAAAAGATAGCGTACAAACCGCAAAGAAGCATAAATGCTGGTGCCATAAAAAAAGGCATCAAAAGCCTGCAGCAAAAGATGCATTGAAAGACAGGAATACAAAAGACCCTAAATTAGAAAAAATACCTCCCAAAGTAGAATTACAGGGCGGGAACTGATATGACTTTTAATACCAGAATTACTTCGTCAGGAAGAAAAAGGATTCCTTAATGATATAACGGGAATTTTTCATTGTACAATCCGGCAGGCGGCTGTTCCTGGCGATAAACGGGCCGCAAAAATGACGGTTATCTTGAAACTTTTTTGATCATGTTAAATATTTTTGTTGGAGACCCAACCGGCAGGCCTTGCGGATTAGTGGCAGCGCTGGAGGAGATGCCGTTACTGCTTAATTCCCTTGGAGATGCTGAAATAGGCTGATAAGTGCTGTTACCGGTAATGAGACGTATTGCCTGGAGGAAACAATTTTCATGTGGGTCTCCTAAATCATACCGGATATCATCAGTAACATAGGTGTCAGTTGTCATGCCCTGGTAATACCCCCCCTGATCGTTTTTATTTTGTGATTCAAAATTGGACATGTACACGCTGTATTTCCCGATCCGTATTTCAAAAAAACCTACCGGTTTGCCATAGGTATGGGTTTTGTCATCATTATCGGAGAAAGGGGCATTGATCAGGTAGACAGAGCTGAAATAGGGTTTTACACTATTGATCAGAAGTTCGCTGGCTGAAGCGGTATTATCGCTCACAATAAAATAAACTTTCGTTATGGTTCCGGAAGCATTAAAACTGCCTTTTTTTTGTATATAAGTTGTATTCGCATTTGCCGAGTAGTTGACATCAAAGTAGGTATAACCCAGTTTCATATTATTGGCATCGTACACGGGCTGGTTTTTTAGCAGGGTCGCTTTTCCGCTTTGCAGGGTCTGGTTATAAATTTCTTTAAATAGAACCCCGTTGTTGGTGCTTTGAGGCAGTATGGTCTCGGCAAAATATTCGGCCGTATTTACATAGCCCCCGCCATTATAGCGCAGGTCTATAACCAGGTCTGTGGCACCTGCAAATTGTCCGAACGCATCTCTTATAACGGGTGCAGAACTGGAAGCTGAGTCGGTAAAAGATTTATAGGCGATATAAGCAATTTTTCTTGTTCCAATGGTAATTAAAGTGTCTTTATAGATCGGGTTAAAGGTGTACAGGATTTTATTAAATGAAATGTCTGTATATTTTTTTGTAGCAGGATCATATTTGGTAAGCGTAATGCTGTTTGCGTCGAGTGCGTTACTGATCTCGGTAAGATTACTGTTGTAGGTCCATGCATTCCCGTTAATCTTTGCAACAATATCTCCCCGCCTGATCCCTGCATTCCAGGCAGGAGAGCCTTTGGTTACAACCCGTATCAGCCCGATGATACTGTCGCGGGTATAGGATATTGCACGGGGAGTGCCATTCAGTCCGGAAGCATACATAAAACCCATAGTAAAACCCAGCTCGTTTTCTTTACCATCAAGTGTCATCTTAATATTTTTAACCTGCTCCTGATTGCTGATGATGGCAGACGAAACACCACCTCCATATAAATCGGAGGTTTTTTCTATAAAAGAATATTTA
>DASVMC010000203.1:0-14231 GCA_036384555.1 Niabella sp.
TAAATGCAAAAGCCGGTGTAGGTCTCTATGAGGCCAGTGATCTGAATCAGTATTGGGCGCTTCCCAATAAGTTCTTCGATTATATACATGCGGAAATTCCCCAGCTAACCATGGATTATCCCGAATTCAGAAGAATAAATGAACAGTATCATATAGCGCTGCTCCTGAATGAATTATCTCCTGCAACAATAGCAGAGCAGCTCAACCTTTTAATGGAAGACATTGTTCTATATCAGACATTACAGCTCAATTGCAGGTCCGCAAAAAAGGAATTGAGCTGGGAAAAAGAAAAACAAAAATTATTGGATTTTTATAACGGGTTGATTTAGAATTTTGAATAACCATTTACATATTGTTTGTTTGGATGTTCCCTGGCCCGCAGATTATGGCGGTGTTATTGATATGATGAACCGTATCCGGGCGTTTAACCGGCTGGGCATTAAGATACACCTGCATTACTTCAGCTATAATGAAAGAGGCACCCCCCAGGAATTAAAGGCTTTTTGTGAAACAGTAAACATATATGGCCGGAAGAAAAAAAGTGAATGCCTGAACCTTTCACTACCCTATATTGTCTCTTCGAGGATCAACGGGCAGCTTATCGACCGGCTGAACCAGGATAACCATCCCATTTTATTAGAGGGGCTTCACTGCACGGGAATTATTCCGGCCTTAACGAACAAAGGCAGGAAAATATGCGTGCGCATGCACAATAATGAGGAGTTGTATTACAAAGAGCTGGCAAGAGCCACTTCGGATCTTTTTAAAAAGCTCTATTTCAACGCCGAAAGCAGGCTTATCAAAAAATACACTTTAACCCTTCCCAAAGATTTGTTATTTGCTTGTATATCCGACAGCGATGTGGCTTTTTTTAAGAGCCAGGGGTTTAAAAATACCTTTTTATTGCCCGCTTTTCCAAGCTGGCAACAGGTCAACAGTCTTGCGGGAATGGGCACGCACTGCCTCTTCCATGGAAAATTATCCGTACCTGAAAACGAAGAAGCCGCTCTATGGCTGCTGAATAAAGTATTCACAAAAGTACGGGTACCGTTCATCATTGCCGGGAAAGATCCGGGCCGGCAATTACAAAAAGCAGCTGCATTATGTCAACACACCTGCCTGGTCAGCAATCCCTGTGAGTCGGAGATCAATGACCTGGTTCAAAAAGCACATATCAATGTGTTGCCTAACTTCAATAAAAATATTACAGGAACACGTCTAAAACTATTACATTCATTGTATTCAGGAAGGCATTGTATTACGACACCCGCAATGGTTGAAGGTACGGGGCTGGAAACAGCCTGTCATATCGGTACTACTTCCAATGCCTTCGCTTCCATTATTTCCCAGCTCTATTATAAGCCCTTTGAAGAGGATGAAATAAACCTCCGGAAAAACCTTGTTGAAAAGACCTTTGACAATAATAAAAACACGGCAACCCTTATTCATCATCTTTGGTAAAATCCGTATATCAGGAACTTACGCTGTCAGCTTTATACAATAAAGTAGTATAATCAGCGCACACAAATAATAAATATATCATATATTTATATTATAAAAACAAAAAGTAGATATATCTATATTAAAATATTTAGGGTCAATAAATTATATAACGTATATATTTTTACTATAATTCAACAAAGTCAATAGTATTTTGAGTTGAGATCTATTGAATTATTAACTATGTTTAATTATAAATAGTTATTATAATAATTTATTTATCAATATAATAAATTATTAATTTTAAACTATTAAAATTAGTTGGTTTTTCATAAACGTTTTAATTAAAAAAACTAAAAATTTTAGTCATATTAAGACAAAGATTTATAGCCTATTTCCAGCATTTCGTTTTTTAACAACAGTTTTTAGCAGGAAATCAGATTCCTTGATTATCTTGTTCCGGTTATGAAACGGACCCCGATAAAACAGATATTGATATTGACATTACTGGCAGGGCTGCTCCTGCTCTCCTGTATGAAATACAAGGATATAAAATTTGTGGGCGTGAGTAATGTAAAAGTGGGTAAGATCGGAATGAATGAGACTACCCTGGAGATGGACCTGCTTTTTAATAATCCGAATCATGTTGGGGCTACTTTAAATAATGCGCAGGGACAAGCCTGGATCCAGGATCTCTATGTGGGTGATTTTTTGTTAAACCAGGACGTAAGAATTCCGGCAAACAGCAACTTTCCTGTCCCGGTCAGTTTAAAGCTGAACCTGAAAGAGCTTATTAAAAACTCGCTCAGCCTTATTACAAGAGACTCTGTTAATCTGCGGGTAGATGGCAATGCCCGGCTTAGTAAAGGGGCCATTATAAAAAACTTTCCCCTCCGTTATATGGGAAAACAGTCTTCCAGCCAGTTGCTGGGACAAATTAAATTCTGAGAAAAAACGGATAAACCCGACTTAGATCCCCGCCCAGTTAGCGGGGTCTTCTCTCCATTTCAGCAAAAGGGCGGCCTCATCCTCTCTGATGAGTCCTTTTTCTATAGCCAGTTCCAGTAAAACAGGATAACTGGTCAAAGGCTGGTATTTTAAATTCCGTTCTTTAAAGGCGGTGTTGGCTACAGGAAAGTCGTAAGTAAATATAGATACCATTCCTATAATTTCTAACCCTGCGCTTTCAAGTGCATCAATAGCCTGTAAGCTGCTTTTACCGGTACTGACCAGATCTTCTACCACAACGATCTTCTGCCCTTTTTCAAATAAGCCTTCTACCTGGTTGCCCAAACCGTGTTCTTTGGGTTTAGGGCGCACATAAATGAACGGAAGCTTCAGCTGATCCGCAGCCAGAGCGCCCCAGGCAATAGCTCCGGTTGCAACGCCGGCAACGCATTCAGCCTCGCTGAACTGCTCAAACAGCACATTGCATAGTTCGCTTTTTATAAAATCACGTACAAACGGAAAAGATAAAACACTGCGGTTATCACAGTAAATCGGGCTTTTCCATCCGCTTGCCCATGTAAACGGTTCATGAGGTCTTAACTTCACTGCGTTTACCTGTAATAATTTTTCTGCAACTACCTTTGCATCGTTCATAATAGCTCCCTAAATTTGGTTACGAAATTAAGTGCTATCTGTTACAAAACCGGCATAATATGCAAATTAAAATTCACATTCAAAATAAAGTACTTTATCTCTGTGATTCGCTCAACGGATCATTACAGGAATTATTACACCATCCTGAAACGGTTTTTATCGATGAGCTGAATGCCCATACCGTAAAAGCAATGCTTCATGAATTAACCCTGCCACAGATCAGTACCGGCATTTTCCAGCATAAAGAGCTGAAAGAGCTGAAAAAAGCCTTCTTCCGGAAATTTGAGCCTGTTCAGGCAGGAGGAGGTTTGGTCATCAACGAAAAAAGGGAAATACTGATGATCTTCCGCAGGGGCTTTTGGGACCTGCCCAAGGGCAAACTGGACAAAGGAGAAACCATTGAAGCATGCGCAGTACGTGAAGTACATGAAGAAACGGGGTTAACAAAAATAGAGCGGGGCGACCATCTGCTGACGACCTATCATACTTATGAACATGGCACCCATCATATATTAAAGGAAGCGCACTGGTTTTTAATGCACGCCAGTTCAGAAGAAAAATTAATTCCTCAAACCGAAGAAGATATAGAACAGATAGTATGGGTGAATGCTGCCCGTATAGATGGCTATAAAGCGAAAGCCTATCCCTCCATCGCCGACGTGCTGGATGCATGGAAGAACCCGTCCCAATAGGGTCTCCTCACTACCGTAAAAACAACCTTAATAAATTATTAACGAAGCGGGTACCTGCTTTTTTTTAATAACAACGTCTTTCTTATAGAACAAGATTATTCATCAGAACCAAAGGAGGTAATTATGAAAAAATTCATTATTCTGGCCGTATTAATAAGCGGCATCGCAACAGCACAGTATGGCAACGCACAGGTAAGTGTTAGTGTCAACATAGGAAGCCAGCCACAATGGGGGCCTTCCGGATATAACTATGCCCGTTATTATTACTTACCGGAGATCAATGCGTATTACGATGTGGTCAATCGCAGCTATATCATACAGAATCGGCGAAGCTGGGTAACAGTGCGTCGATTACCCGCGCGCTACCGGAGCTTTGATCTTTACCGTACATATAAGGTAGTAATGAATTCCAATAAGCCCTGGGTCAGCAATACCACCCATGTAAGAAATTATTCAAGATATAAAAGCGATTATACACAGGTTTCTATAAGAGACTATAACAAGCGTAATGATGTGCACGCTAATAACCGTAACGATCGTAATGACCGTGGCAGGAACAATCATTCTTCCGGCCGTGCGGGCAGCAGAAGATAGTAACTGTAAAGCTGTTTGTTAATAAAGAGGCTGTATCTGATTACCGGGTACAGCCTTCTTTTATTGAACAGGCGGATAGAGTGGAAAAATAAGATCCGGCAGGACTCTTCCGGAATGCTATTGCTCATTTTTCCTGCTTCAGTAAATAATTGCCCACTGTGCATTGCAAACACTTCCGCGCATCACAAAAATGGCTCTTCAGCTCAATGAAAGCCTGGGAGTCTAACGCCATTGCATTGGAAAGACCCAGTTGCTCAAACCCTTTAGTGATCGTATTTTTTTCAGCGCTCAGCTCTTCCAGCCAGCGGATGGCTTTTTCTTTCAGCTGATTTTTATCAATAAAACACCCATAGGCAAAAAGCATCGGACACACGGTATTCACAATGATATTATTTATCATAGCTGCACCGATCGCTTTCTCTTTATAGCCGCTTTTATCCTTTAGACTATAATGATAATTCCAGAAATCATTGGCATTCGCCTTAAACAATTGCCGCGCCCTTTTTAAAGAATCCTCTTCCAGAAGCTTTGAAAACAAATGCACGGAAGAATGAATGAGGGCTGCCAGCTGTGCCAGCCGGATAGTCGGAAAATTTCCGGGACGCATTCTCAGAAACTGAACGGGGTAGCTAACAGGTATAAGACCATACTTTCTTTGTAAGAAGGCATATTCCCGCTGCAATAGCTTAGGGTAAGGGTCATCAAAAGATTCTTTCAGCAGACCGGCCTGACCAAGTAATACTGCCTCTAACTGGTGAATCTGGTTTTTATGTTTTGCAAGTATTTTTATCGGTATGGATTTTGCGACCGCTTCAAAAGCATCCGTATTGACCGGCACTCCCAGATTGCGTGCCAGTAACCACCAGAAGCTTTCTTCCCAATGCTGCTCGTTGGCCTCCTGGTATTGCTGAATCACCATCCCTTTGCGGATAAGCCGTTCTGCCACCAGCCGGCTTTTCCAGATATTAAAAATGATCGCGGGAACCTTTAAGATCTGATGCTCGCAGGGTATGAAGGACTGTGCATGCATGAAACCATCATATCGTTTCAGCAGACTGCGAGAGATCCTCGTTTTTAGTTCCAGCACCGGAATGTCAGACACAGGTTTATCATTTTCATAGACTACATGAAGAATCACCTTACGGTAATTTTTATCGTTCTGATGCCGGTGTTTTTCCCAGTCTGAAGCCTTTAGATGCAGCTCTACCGAACCGGCCCAGGTAGTACTTCCAATCTGCACCCGCGCATTTTCAAAATCAGGACCCTGATTATGGTTGATAGTGCCAGGCCTAATGATCCGCAAAGGTTCTTCATGGTCCGTAGCTAAAGAAAGATGATTAAAATACTGAAACTGCCAGATGTACTGCAATAATTGTTCATTCATAAGTTAACGCTTTAGGTGTTTGAGATCATTTCCCCGCTTCTGCAAAGACAGAACCGGTGCCAGGATTGATCCAAAAAGCGCATCTCTGTCAGTCTTCGCCTAAACGATACCCTAATTTACGGATTTCCTGCAATACCCGGCTCACCGGAAGCCCCATTACATTGTAAAAATCGCCATTGATCCTTTTAATGCCTGTAACGCCGATCCATTCCTGTATTGCGTAAGCGCCGGCCTTATCAAATGGCTGGTATTTTTCTATATAATAAGTGATCTGCCGGAGGGTTAGCGGATGAAAGACAACCTCTGTAGTTTCAGAAAAAACAACTTCCTGATCACCGCTCAGAAGGGCCACCCCTGTTATAACCTCATGCATAGTACCCTGCAGTTGCATAAGGGTATTGATGGCATCTTCCCTGTTTTTTGGTTTACCAATAATCTGATCTTTCAATACCACAATAGTATCCGCAGCAATAAGGATATCCTCTTTTGCTGCCTGGTCTAGTATGGCACAGGCTTTCCGTTTGGCCACATCAGCCACTGCATCCTTTAGCCCCAGGACGGGATCAAAGGTCTCATCTGTTTCTTTGGTCACAACAATAAAAGAAAGATCCGCCATTTCCAGCAGCTGCCTGCGACGGGGTGATGAAGAAGCAAGGATAAGGGTACGATCAGCCATACAGGTTACAAATGAATATAAAAAATTGCCATAGACAGGATACCGGTAAACATAATGGCTTTTGTTAATGTACTCAGGAAATGATATTCCTTTGAAGTACCGGCGGTGATCAGTTTTCTAAAGAGATAAAGGGCCGGGATGATAATTAACACAACGCAATAAAGAACGTCTATCCACCAGCCTAACTGCAAAATATAAACCTGCACCACAATCAGCAACGCTATTAACAGCATCAGCCACACAGCTACGTAAACTTTTGTCGCATTAATACCCCACACAATGGGCATCGTCCGGCAACCGTATTTCTGATCACCGGCAATATCTTCAACATCTTTAATCGCCTCTCTTATAAGCGAAATAATAAAAGCAAAACCCGAGTACAGCACTGCAAAACGGAATAGTTTTAACTGCTCCGATCTTGTATTATGAAAAGCATCTGAAAACGAAAACTTAGAAAGAAAAATGATCATAATTGTCCAGGCGGTAAGCAATGAAACAACGATATTCCCGATCAATGTATCCTTTTTAAAACGCGCAGAATAAAACCATAGTAATCCTACACAAATAATATTTGCTGCTACCAGGTACCAGCGCGAAAAAGGGTTAACAGCAATTGCGGTTAGCAAAATTCCTGATAAACTCAGTCCCATATGCCATACCAATGCCCATCTCCGGTTGATGTACTTACCAATGATCATTTTCTCCGGTTTATTGATGCGGTCAATATTCATATCAAAATAATCATTAATAATATTTCCTGCTGCCGCAATACAAACAGATGCCATTACCAGTAACAGAAACTGAAAAGCATCCCCGGCAGGCACTGTATCTTTATAAATCGGGTGATAAATACAAAACTGGAACAGCACCTGTGTAAGCACAATAAAGACAAGGTTGGGCCATCGTACTAATTTAAAAAATGCAGGGATCGGTTTCATAATATTCCTTAAAATTAGGTCGACGCAATTAAGGGTTCACTGCCCCACTGATCATTTGCGCGCAATACTTTTTCAATTACTTCCCGTACACAGCCCCGCCCTCCCGGAAAAACGGATATAAATTGTGCCGCACGTTGCACATCGCCGGCTGCATCAGCAGGACAACAGGATAAACTTACCAGGTCGAATACCGGAAGATCCGGAAGATCGTCTCCCATAAACAACACTTCCTGCGGATCTATCTGCTGTTTTTCCAGCAGCTGCGCCACGAATACTTTTTTATCCATTATTTTGAAGTGCACCTCTTCAATACCCAGCCGGTTCAGCCGCAATTGGGTTGCAGAAGGAGCAGAACCTGAAATAATGATGATCTTATACCCGTGTTTTACGGCCAGCTGAAGCGCATACCCGTCTTTAGTATTCATGGTACGGGCCATTTCCCCGCTCTCTAATACTAAAATATCACCATTGGTCAGTACACCATCGATGTCAAACATAAAAACCCGTACCTTCTTAAAGCGTTGCAATAAATTCATGTAACCAATTATTTGATTCCTTTATTGAAAACTGATGCAAAAGTATTGGTTTCCAATCATAGGTAAAAATGCCTGAGCGTTAATGATTTATTAACGCATTGGTTAAAAAGTCATAAACAGCCAGCTGCTCCGGATACGCTTTTAATAAGGCTTTATGACGGTTAATCGTTTCCAGGTCTTTCCGTATGGCCGGGCCGGTTTGCAGATCGCCCGGGGCATCGGTAGCAAGCCGGTCTGCCGTATTTTTTATGAGGGGAAGTAATTCTTTAAAATCGATCCCCTCCCTTTCACAAAACTCCGCAGCCAGGTCAAAAAGATAATTGGTAAAGTTATTCACAAATACAGCAGCTACATGTAATTGTGTACGCTTATCGATACCGGCGGTGTGTACCGGGGTATCGCTGATGGACGTAGCCAGCTGATCCAGGATCTTTTGGGTGTACGCATTGGAAGCCTCTGTATAAATTGCAAGCGCAGGTAATGCCTGTTGTTGCTTCCGCATACTTTGTAACGGGTACAATACACCATAATTTGCGGACACACTTTTTAATGCTTCCATGGGTACTGCTGCCGCTGTATGTGCCACTACCCTATCATTTAGCCGCAGATCAGCCGCAATCGCCGGGATCGCTGCATCCGATACCGCTACAAGATAAAAGTCAGCATCTTTTAGTATAAGGCTGGTGTAGTTGGCAGACTTTGTGTTCCATTCATAGGCAAGTTCAGAAGCAGCCATTGTATTCCTGCCATAAACCTGAACAATTTCATGCCCGGCATTTATCAGCTTCCTGCCAAGTACCGCAGCCACATTGCCGGTGCCAATGATTACAATCTTCATATTATCAGATACCTTTGCTTTTGGCTATGAAATTACAAAATTTTATAAAGAGGGCGCTAAAAGCCCAGCTCCGGGTAATTGCCGTTTTCTCCAAAAAGAAAGCAGGGAATAAGGCCTTTAAAATTTTTTGTACCCCGTTCAATAAGGGAAGTTATGAAATAACCCCTGTTATGCAATCGGCAGAAGCCCTCCGGCTGCGGTTCAGGAACGTTTACCTTAAGGGATACCGGTGGAATAAAAATGCTCCCAAAAAAGTGCTGATTGCCCATGGATTCCGTTCCCACACACAGCGTTTTGAGCATTTGATACCCGCTTTAATCGAAAAAGGATATGAGATTATTGCTTTTGATGCCCCGGCGCATGGGTTAAGCAGCGGCAAACAGATCAATGCGATCGATTATACAGAGGTCATCAGGCTCATTCAAAAAAAATACGGACCGTTTACCACTTATATCGGACACTCTTTTGGAGGGCTTGCGCTTACATTAAGCATTGCTGAATTACCGGGCAATAAAAATCTCCGGGTGGTACTCTTTGCTCCTGCCACTGATACAGAAGCACTGGCCCGGGTCTTTTTAAAAGAAATGGGGATCAGCGATCAAAAAGTGCACGATCACTTTTATAAAAATGTACAAATCCTCAGCGGTGGTAAAAACCTGGACTGGTTCTCTGTAAAAAGGTGCATCGGTAATATACAATCCGGCATTTTATGGATCCAGGACAAGGCCGATCCCATCATTCCGGCTGCAGGAGCAACTGAAATTCAGCGAATGAACCACCCGAACATACGATTTATTTTTACTGACGGCCTGGGACACAGTAAAATTTACCGTGATCCTGTTGTACTGGACCAGGTATTCCATTTTTTGTGATGACCTGCCAGGATTGGGTTTCGGGGTAGTTGACTGGAGCAGACCGCCTTTTTGATCAGTTCAAATAACGGAATAATAATAAGCAGCTCCTGCGGGGTAAATGACTGCTAATTCATTTTCCTGTATTTTTACAGATGGGTAAAAATTAAGCCGATTTGAAAAAAAAAATTTAATCTTGTCCAAAAATCAGCTTTAACAGAGCAGTTGAGATAGTACTATGGCGAAGAATTTATTGATAGTAGAAAGCCCGGCAAAAGCAAAGACCATTGAAAAATTCCTGGGAAAAGACTTCCAGGTAAAAAGCAGCTTTGGGCATATCCGCGATCTTGAAAAAGCGGGAATGGGAATTGATATCGACAACCAGTTCCATCCACGCTATGTGGTTTCTGATGGTAAGGAAAAAGTCGTTCGCGATCTGAAAAACCTGGCCTCCAAAAGTGAGGAAGTCTGGTTAGCAACGGATGAAGACCGCGAGGGAGAAGCTATCAGCTGGCATCTTTGCGAGGTATTGGGTCTGAATCCGCATACAACCAAACGCATTGTTTTTAATGAAATCACAAAGCCGGCGATTCAGCAGGCGGTGCAATCACCCAGGCATGTGGACATGAACCTGGTGGATGCGCAACAGGCACGCCGTGTACTGGACCGGATCGTAGGATTCGAGCTCAGTCCGGTTTTATGGCGGAAAATCAGTGTCAAAAACAACCTGAGCGCCGGCCGCGTGCAAAGTGTTGCGGTACGCTTAATAGCCGAACGGGAGCGCGAGATCAATGCGTTTGAGCCACAAAGCAGTTTTAAGATCTCCGCAATTTTCACTGCAACAGATATCAGTGGAAAGAACGTTTCTTTTAAAGCAGAGGGAGGCCGGTATAACACTGCTGAAGATGCAGAAAAATTTTTACAATCCTGTATTGACGCCCTGTATACTGTAAATGATATACAGGTAAAGCCGGGAAAACGAACCCCCGCGCCCCCTTTTACCACATCAACCCTGCAGCAGGAGGCCAGCAGAAAGTTCGGGTATAGTGTTAGCCGTACCATGCAGATTGCACAGCAATTATATGAAAACGGGCACATTACTTATATGCGTACGGACAGCGTTAATTTAAGTAATACGGCCCTCGGTGATCTGACCAGTACCATTAAAAGTATGTATGGGGATGCCTATCACCAGTTCCGTCGTTTTAAAAATAAAAACGAAAGCGCCCAGGAAGCGCACGAAGCTATTCGCCCCACTTATATGAGCAATATGTCCGTTGAGAACAACGACTGGAAAAGATTGTACGACCTTATCTGGAAACGTACAATGGCCTGCCAGATGGCTGATGCTCAATTGGAAAAAACCACCGCAAAGATTAAAATATCTACCAATAAAGAAGAATTGACCGCCAGTGGTGAAGTAATCAAATTTGACGGGTTTCTGAAGATCTATCATGAAGACAGGGATGACGAGGACATTCAGGAAGACGAATTACAGGAAGGCATGTTGCCACCGCTGACCATTGGTCAGGAGCTACCCCTGGTAGAAATGACAGGTACTGAACGCTTCAGCCGTCCGTCGCCCAGGTATACTGAAGCCTCACTGGTAAAAAAGCTGGAAGAACTGGGAATCGGCCGTCCTTCCACCTATGCCCCTACTATTTCCACCATCCTGAAAAGAGGCTATGTGGAAAAGCGCGATAAGGAAGGTATTGAGCGTAAATACCGTACGCTGCTTTTAAAAGAGAACCGGCTTACAAAAAAGGAAGCCGTTGAAACTACCGGTGCGGAAAAATCCAAACTGTTTCCTACTGATCTCGGTCTTGTTGTAACTGACTTTTTAAAGCAGCACTTTGAAGATATTATGGATTATGGCTTCACAGCCAAAATTGAAGGAGAGTTTGACGAGATCGCCAATGGAAAACTGCAATGGAATAAACTTATCGATGATTTTTATCATCCTTTTAAAGGAGAGGTGGATAATACCATTGAAACAGCCGAACGCATAAAGGGAGAACGCGAATTAGGGACCGATCCTGAAAGCGGAAGACCGGTCTTTGCGCGTATGGGCCGCTTTGGCCCTATGGTCCAGATCGGTAATGCCGATGATGAAGAAAAGCCGCGCTTTGCCACTTTACGCAAAGGACAGAGCATTGAAACCATTTCTTTTGAAGAAGCAATGGATCTTTTCAAGCTACCCGTTACATTGGGCGAACATGAGGCAAAAGAAGTTTCCGTTAATATTGGCCGTTTTGGCCCCTATGTAAAATGGGGAGACGATTTTATATCGATCCCGCGATCTGAAGACCCGTTTTCTGTTGATATGGAACGAGCCCTGCAACTGATCAGGGAAAAACAGGCTGCAGATGCTCCGGTAGCACATTATGACGGGAAACCCGTAACCAAAGGGAAAGGAAGATTTGGACCGTTCATTAAATGGAATGAATTATTCATTAATGTACCCCGCCGGTACAATTTTGATCAGTTGTCTCAAAGTGATATAGATGAACTGATCCATGCAAAAATAGATAAAGAAGCAAACCGCTATATCCAGCAATGGCCCGATGAAAAAATTGCTTTGGAAAACGGCCGTTGGGGTGCTTTTATCCGTTTTGGCAAGAAAATGGTCAAACTGGGCAGAAAAGAAAGCGGTGAAAAATATACCCCTGAAGAAGTGGCCCAATTGCCATTGGAAACCATAAAAAAAATGATTGAGGCTGAGCTTCCCGGGGCCTTTGAAAAGCCTGCCAAAAAAACAGCGGCTAAAAAGACCGCCGCGAAAAAAACGGCTGCCAGAAAGGCGCCCGCTAAAAAGAAATCCGCAAAATAACAATACATAATAAAAGAGCCTCTTTTCCGGAGGCTCTTTTATTGATTCAGTATCCTGTAACCGGTTTAATACAGCAATCTTGTTTTGATCGTATATTTTACCTCCTTCAAAAGAGAAGCTGCTTTTTTAGAAACGCCTTTTTCCACATCTAAAACAACATACCCGATTTCATCATTTGTCTTCAGGTATTGCCCTGTAATGTTGATATTATTCTGAGAAAGCAAAGTATTGATCTCAGAAAGTACACCTGGTTTATTATAATGTATGTGCAGAATGCGGTGCACATTATCCTGAGAAGGGAGGGCCAAAGCGGGTACGGTATGGGATCCGTTGGTAACGCCCTTTTCAATTAAGTTGAACAATTTATTACTAACGTCTGATCCGATATTTTCCTGTGCCTCTTCGGTGCTGCCTCCAATATGCGGGGTCAGTATTACATTGGGCAATTGCTGCATCGGTGTCGTAAACTGATCGCCGTTCTTTTCAGGCTCCCATGGATATACATCCAGCGCGGCACCGCTAAGATCCCCCTCTTTTATTGCCTTGCTCAGATCATCCAGGTTGACCACTTCCCCCCGCGCATAGTTGATCAAAATAGCTCCTTTTTTGAAATACTTGAGGTTATTTTTAGTGATCAGATACCTGGTCTGAGGGGTATCCGGAACGTGCAGCGTAACCACGTCCGATTTCTGCAATAATTCTTTTAATGTTTTAGCATCTTTGGCATTGCCCAAAGGTAATTTTATTTCAACATCATAGAATAATACCTTCATTCCCATCGCTTCCGCCAGCACACTTACCTGCGATCCGATATTTCCATAGCCGATAATGCCCAGTGTTTTTCCCCGCAATTCATAGCTTCCTTTGGAATCTTTCATCCAGATACCTTCATGCGCGGCCTTGTTTTTGTCAGGAATTCTCCTGATCAGCATAATCGCATTGGCTATTACCAGTTCGGCTACCGAACGGGTATTACTGTACGGAGCATTGAATACCACCACTCCTTTATCAGTGGCCGCAGCAAGATCTACCTGGTTCACCCCAATACAAAAACAGCCGATGGCCTGTAATTTTTCGGCGGCCTCCAGAACCTTCCTTGTAATCCGCGTTTTGGAACGGATTCCCAGAACGTGTACATTCTTTATTTCCTTAATCAACTCCTCTTCCGTTAAAGCTTTGGTCAGCTTTTCTACTTTTGTATATCCTTCATCTTTAAAGCGCTGAACGGCCGCATCGCTGATATTCTCCAAAAGCAGAATCCTTATTTTCTCTTTTGGATAGCTGGTTTCCTTTTTATTTGTCATACCAGCAAATATCCAAATAAGTTAACAAATTTGAAAATATTGCAGGTATAAGTTTTTATCTGGATGATATAACTTTAAATTTGTCCCTTTAAAAATTGAATCACCTTGAGAGCAATAGCAGTTACATTAGTTGGGATATTATTAACGATTGGTTGTAAGTCAAAATCACAGGAACAAAAGCAAGCTGTCCGCCAGCAGGCAAAGAATCCTGCCAGTTATGTGGTGGAGCAATTAAGCGATGCCGAAAAAGCAAAGTACCACCAGGAGCTCAGTTCCTTTTTCGATTCTACTTTAGTAAGGCATGGGTTTAACGGAGGTATACTGGTAGCAAAAGGAGGTAATGTTTTATATGAGTCCTACCATGGTTACAAAAACCCTTTGCATAAAACGGATTCGATTGATGCAAACACCGCTTTTCACCTGGCCTCTACCAGCAAGCCCTTTACAGCGGTTACTGTTTTAAAACTTGTACAGGATAATAAAATCGGACTAAATGATCCGGTTACAAAATACTTCCCGGCATTCCCTTATACCGAAGTAACAGTG
>DASVMC010000204.1:0-2776 GCA_036384555.1 Niabella sp.
CAATTAAAGAAATATTATTTGAGAGCAGCAAATCAATGGCATCAAAAAAAGTGGTATAAATGTGCGCTCATACGGCATCGCTTAACTGAGCATGCTTAAGGCCGGCCGTATTCACATACCCTTCCTTAAGTGCATCCCTGGCAAGAAGCGGGCATTTTATTTTCCGGGAAAGTAAATTTGCTAATGTAGATTTTCCTGAAGCGGGTCTGCCGGTAATTACGATCAGCAAGGGTTTATCCATTTTAAAGCAATATGGTTCATCACTAAATAAATGTACCGGCTTCTGGGTTACAAATAGTTCTCTATTTCCTCCACCAGCTCCTGTTTGGTAATGGGCACGCCCATTATTTTATGATAACCTTTTGCGTCTATCAGGAACTGATCGCGGATAATTTTAATGAGTTGCCCGTTGTTGATCTCGGGAATCAGTACCGTTTTAAACCTGCGTAGCAATTCACCAAGGTTTTTGGGGAAAGGTCTTAAATGACGTAAATGAGCATGGCTGACTGATTTCCCACGGGCTTCCAGTTCCAGTACCGCTGACTTTATTACTCCATACGTGGATCCCCAACCCAGCACCAATACGTCCCCATCCTGTCTGCCTGTATCAATTTTCTGTTCAGGAATAAATTCAGCAATTTTATCTACTTTTTCCTGGCGAATCTTTACCATCAGCTGGTGGTTCGCCGGGTCATAACTGATGTTACCGGTAACGTTTTGTTTTTCAATACCGCCAATGCGATGTTCCAGTCCCTTTGTGCCTGGTACCACCCAGGGGCGCACCTGGTTCTCATTGCGCTCATACGGCTGGAATTTATCTTCGTGGTGCCCTAGTTCCGTTTTAAAATGTACATGAATAGGATGTAGCGCGTCTGTTTTGGGAAACTTCCAGGGTTCTGCGCCATTGGCAATATAGCCATCGCTTAAAAAGATCACCGGCACCATATGCTGTACGCTGATCTTTACCGCTTCATAAACCGCATCAAAACAATCAGCAGCAGAAGCAGCAGCAATCACGGGCATCGGGCATTCACCATTTCTCCCGTAGTAGGCCTGCAGCAGATCAGACTGTTCTGTTTTTGTAGGTAATCCTGTTGAAGGTCCGCCGCGTTGTACATCAATGATCACAAGAGGTATTTCCAGCATTACGGCCAGCCCCATCGCTTCTGTTTTTAAAGCCATACCGGGACCGGAAGTGGTCGTAATTCCCAGCGCCCCTCCGTAAGAAGCGCCAATAGCTGCACTGATGGCAGCAATTTCGTCTTCAGCCTGGTAGGTCCGTATCCCAAAGTTTTTATGGCGGCTTAGCTCATGTAGAATATCGGATGCGGGCGTAATCGGGTAAGAACCCAGGAACAGCGGCAAACCGCTTTTTTGTGCTGCCGCAATCAGGCCTAATGCCAGCGCCTGGTTGCCGGTAACAGAACGGTAAGTTCCCGGCTCCATCCGCGCTTTTTCTACTTTATAGGTAGTGGTAAATGCCTCGGTGGTTTCACCATAGTTATAACCTGCCTTCAACACTTTCAGGTTACTATCCAGTATATCGGCCCGTTTGCCAAATTTTTCGGTCAGAAAATCAACCGTACTTTCCATATCCCGGCCATACAACCAATATAAAAAGCCCAGTACAAACATATTCTTTGCCCGGTCTTTCTCTTTGGTACCCATAGTAAACTCCTTCAGCGCTTCCCGGGTCATTTTGGTAACATCCATTTTGATAACCTCGTAATTCTGTAAGCTGTCATCTGTTACAGGGTTTTCGCCATCGGGATAATTCGCCAAACGCAGGTTTTTAGGATCAAACCCATCCGTATTGACAATGATCTTTCCTCCTTTTTTCAGCCGGGCCAGGTTTGCTTTTAAGGCTGCAGCATTCATTGCCACCAGCACATCATAACTATCGCCTGGAGTATATATACTATCTGATGAAAAACGCAGCTGAAAGCCGCTTACCCCCGGTAAAGTACCCTGGGGAGCCCGTATCTCAGCCGGAAAATCCGGGAAAGTAGAAAGATCATTCCCTAATAGGGCTGTATTGTTTGTGAATTGCGTTCCGGTTAATTGCATTCCATCACCACTGTCTCCTGCAAATTTGATGACTACATCCTGTAGCACCTCCTGGTTTCGAATCATATCAAAATTAATTGGGGTGCAAAGGTACAACGCTAACCGCAATCAGCCGTCAGTTTTCAGTCAGTAGTTATAAGTTGCTAATTCTCAGATGTGTCTGGAACTTCGATAACTGATCGCCTGCCACTTGATCCCGGATCCGGGATGCTGGCGCTCAAGCAGGCACGCCCGGTACCAGGGATTCTGTATCCTGCCTTGATAAGTGCTGAATCTGAGAACTGAAAACAGGGCATCCATCTCATAACCGCAGGACTACCGCACGGCAATCATGCTGATCTCCACGTTTACTGCCTTAGGCAATGCAGCCACCTGTACGGTCTCCCTGGCGGGAAAATCAGTTGTAAAGTATTGACCATAAACGCTGTTGATCTCAGCGAAGCGGTTCATATCCGTAATAAAAATCGTCGACTTTACAACATGAGAAAAGTCCAGTCCTGCCGCCGTTAAGATAGCTTTCAGGTTCTGCATGCACTGATGCGTTTCTGCCTCCAGGTTGTTATTATTTAATGTACCGGTTTGAGGATCAATAGGGATCTGGCCGGATATATATAACGTGTCTCCTGCAAAGACCGCCTGGTTATAGGGTCCAATTGGTGCCGGGGCTTCGGATGTATTAATTACTTTTCTTTCCATTGGTAAAAAATTA
>DASVMC010000205.1:0-7891 GCA_036384555.1 Niabella sp.
TCGTTCAGTAAATACAACAGGAAGGATGAAATAGCTACTACTATCGCAAAGCTAAAAGAGCTGATCTAAAGGCTTTGGCAGCTATCCTGGAACATTCAGCAAAGATCAGATCTGCTACACACAAGTCGTTCTTTTTACTTATTGCGTCCGCCTGCTCCTTGTAAAAAAGGCTGTTGCTGCAAATGAAAGCGGCAGGCCTATACAGATCATTAATATCACCATATTGATAAGGGCACCGGGCAGGCTGCCCGGGAATTTGCCGATCTGAGAGGCAGGTACTACCAATAAATTCATCACACACCAGACAAAGGCTCCATAAATGACTGCCGTAAGCAGCCGGTTTTTATGAAACAACCGTATCCTGGGATACGCTTTAAAAAACAGCAACGTAAATAGCAAGGCAACACAATAATGCAGTATAAAACCAAGCAGGTAATTGGTCCATTGCGGTTCCAGAGCCTTTTGCCCTAGCAGCGCACTGGCTATATACTGTAAGATAAAAAGCGGGTTTTTACCGGTGGCGATATAAAAATATAGAAACGCCGCCGAAAGATCCAGCGTACCAGCCAATAATCCGGCCTTTATAATAACAGAAGGCAATCGTTTCATAGTAATGCTTGTTGAATCAGATATAAATATAGCGCTCAACCTTAAAGAGCTGCTAAGTTAGCCAATTAAAATGTGAACGGTTCTAAGAGCCCGATAAACCTGTTTTAAGAGGGGCGCCGACATCCTTCCGCTGATCCGCACAGCTATAACGCAGAAGTGAATAATCTTCACCGGTCAGTGCAAAAAATTCAGATTCATTCTGGCTTTTGCCGGGCTGGTATTACTTTAAAAAACTGTTTAAGTAGGTTAAAAGCGTTGTTGTCTGCATCATCAGGCTTACATGCCCTTGCGAAGGAACGATCGCCAGTTGCGATGCCGGCATTGGCTGGAGGTCAGCAGCAACACCTCCTCCCAACAGCTGATATGTTTTTGCCAATTCAATTTTATCCAGCCCGTCATTGTCTCCGGATACGATTAACACAGGTGCGGCAATTTTCGAGATATTGGAATCCCCAAAGTCGAATGGTGTTGCAGCGAAAGCGATCATCTGCTCCAAAAATTTTGTCCATTTTGTTTTATCGGGTGCCACTGCATCGTATGCAGCTTTCATAGGGGAGTTTGCAAAAAGCTCAGGTTTCATTTTTTTAAATGCATTATTTATTGCGGGTAGCCAGCCATTGCTTTTATAAGTAGCAGAAATGATCACTAATTTTCTTACCCGTTTGGGGCTTTGTATAGCCAACTTATAGGCTACGGCACCGCCAAAACTATATCCCGCCACATCTGCGCTGTCAATTTTCAGATAATCCATTACTCCTTCCACATCACCGGCTAAAGTAGCATGCGATAATTTTCTGTCTGAAAACGGTGTATGCCCATGTCCTTGCAATTCAATGGCAATTACTTTCCTGGTTTTTGACAGCTCAGGAATTAATGCGCCCCAATTTGAAGGAATGGTCATAAAAGCGCCATGTAGCAAAATGATAGGTCTGCCCTCTCCAAACACTTCATAATAAACCTTAATGCCATTAACAGGTGCGTAGCCGCTGTCAGAAGGTTTGAGGGATTGCCCGTTTAATTGCGCTCCTGCAATCACAATGATGGCAATCAGTAGCATTGATTTAAGAAGACTACCTGTATTAAATAATTTTTTCATACTGCTATTTTACTTTTGTTTAAATTTTATTGACAGAACAAAGATGAAATTCATTTCAGGATTTGACGCAGTGCCGAAACGACAACTTAGGGGGTAATTTCTGCCAGGACAGCTTTATCGTTACAGAAAATATGCGAATGAAAAAAGCAGGCAGCGTCCACCAGGCATTACGTGTAAAAGCGCCTATCTCAGGCACTTATTGCTGGATGCGCGCCACTCCGTTTGGGTGTGGTGTTTCAATTTATATTATTCAGCTTATTAACCCGCCACAGCTTCCTTTCTCCGTTCTCCGATCTGTTGCCGCCACATGGCGTAATAAAGACCTTTACGTTCCAGCAAAGCTTCATGGTTCCCGGTTTCCACTATATCTCCCCGCTCTAATACATAAATACGATCGGCATGCATAATAGTACTTAAGCGGTGAGCGATCAATACTGTGATCTGATTTCCTTTTGAAGAAACAGCCCGTATCGTCTTTGTAATTTCTTCCTCAGTAATAGAATCCAGTGCAGAAGTCGCCTCATCAAAAATCAGCAAATGCGGATTTCTTAGTAATGCCCGTGCGATCGCGATACGTTGCCGTTCACCGCCGCTCAATTTTAAACCGCCTTCTCCTATAACGGTGTCAATCCCATTTTCAGCACGCTGCAGCAATTTTAAACAGCTTGCCTTTTCCAGGGCTTCCTGCAATTCTGCCTCCGTAGCTTTGGGGTTCACAAATAACAGATTGTCCCTGATAGGACCTGCAAACAATTGTGTATCCTGTGTTACAAAACCTAATTGTCCGCGCAATTCATCAAAGTCAATGGCCCCGTCATCAATCTTATTGTAATAAATTTTACCTTTTGCCGGTCTGTACAGGCCCACTAATAATTTTACCAGGGTACTTTTACCGGAACCGCTTGGCCCTACAAAAGCGATCGTTTCTCCTTTTTTCACGTCAAAGGAAATATCATTCAATGCATTAAAATGAGCGGTCTGGTGCCGGAAAGCTACATTAACGAATTCGAGCTCTTTCAAAACACCGATGT
This sequence comes from Niabella sp., assembly GCA_036384555.1. GTDB lineage: Bacteria > Bacteroidota > Bacteroidia > Chitinophagales > Chitinophagaceae > Niabella. The sequence goes on from DASVMC010000205.1 coordinate 2,737, forward strand.
GCGCGGGCGAAACAGGTTTCACCTCTGCTTTGCGCAGCATCAGGTTATGAAAATTATTCAGCGAAGCTTCTGCTTCCCGGTAGGAAATGATAATATTTCCGATTTCCTGCATGGGACCGAAAATAAAGAACCCATAAAAGGAAAGCGACAGGTATTGTCCGGGCGTGATCGCATCCCGGTAAATCAGCCAGAGCAGCGTAAAAGCAATGATCTGTTGCAGTAAATTGACTAATGTCCCCTGAATAAAGCTGAGCGCCCGGATGCTCTTTACTTTTTTTAGCTCCAGTCCCAGTATTTTAAAGGTATTATTATTCAATCTTTTTACCTCCTGCTCTGTTAATCCCAGGCTTTTCACTATTTCAATATTGCGCAAACTTTCCGTTGTGGTACCCGCCAATGCCGTTGTTTCGGCTACAATTCTTCGTTGAATAAACTTAATACGCTTACTTAATAAGCTGGTTACAATTGCGATTACAAAAATACCTACCGTATATACGGGCATAATGGACCAATGCAACTGAAATGCATAAATAGAAACAAAAACAATGCTTACGATAATTACAAAAAATATATTAATAAAATTAGTAATAAATTTTTCTGTATCTGTCCGTACCTTGGTTAATATAGAGAGCGTTTCACCACTTCGCTGATCTTCAAAATCCTGGTAAGGAAGCCGCATGGAATGTTTTAACCCATCTGTAAAGATGGTGGCCCCAAATTTCTGAATGATCACGTTCACAAAATAATCCTGAAAAGCTTTGGCGATACGGCTAACCATTGCCGTACCAATGAGCAGCATAAGAAAAAAGAACAGGCCATAATAACCAGCTTTACCAAACAGGTACTCATGCTCTGTACGGGGCAATTGGTTCGCCTTATCAAAAGAATAAGGATGGTTTGCAAAAAGATCGAGTAGTTTTCCACTGATCATCGGAGCAAAAAGAGAGAAAACCTGGTTCACAGCTGCCAACAGCAATGCCAGTGCAACCAGCCATTTATAGGGCTTCAGGTATTGGAAAAGAATGCGCATAGAGTTTCAAACAATTTGAATAATAAAGCGATACAAAATTGCAGCGCAAATGTTGAATAACAAATAATTTAGTTTAAGGTTTATTACAGTGCTGAAAGCCTCCTGCTGCGGCTTATAAGAAAGGTATACGGCGCTTAATACATACCAGGTAAGATTATGATCTGACAACGTTTACACAGCTCCTCTGGCAGATATATAAAAAAGGTACATTCCGCCGCCCTTTTTACATTCACCCCGCCCACCCTTCCCGGTCCAGACTGCGGTACTGAATGGCTTCTGCAAGAAACTCGGGCCGGATGTCTTCGGATCCTTCCAGATCCGCAATGGTACGGGCTACTTTCAGAATACGGTCGTATGCTCTTGCAGAAAGGTTTAGCTTCTCCATTGCCCGCTTCAAAAGCAGCTGACCTACCTGGTCAATCTTACAGATTTCTTTTAATTGCCGGCTATTCATCTGGGCATTACAATAAATACCGGGGGCCTGCTTGTAGCGCTCTGCCTGTACCGCCCTTGCACGCATTACCCGCTCTCTGATTTCAGCGGAGCTCTTTTCCGGTTTTACTGTTGTTAGTTCACTGAAATGAACGGGTGTTACTTCCACATGCAGATCAATGCGATCCAGCAAAGGGCCGGAGATCTTGTTCAGGTATTTCTGAACTGCACCAGGCGCGCAGGTACACGTCCTTTCCGGATGGTTGTGAAATCCACAGGGACAGGGATTCATAGAGGCAATGAGCATAAAGCTTGAAGGAAAGTCGATCGCCAGCTTTGCACGGGAAATAGTCACCCTGCGCTCTTCCATCGGCTGCCGCATCACTTCCAGTACGGTTCTTTTAAACTCAGGCAATTCATCTAAAAACAAAACACCATTATGTGCCAGAGAAATCTCGCCAGGCTGCGGCGTACCGCCGCCTCCCACCAGCGCCACATCAGAAATAGTGTGATGGGGTGAGCGGAAGGGCCTCCGGGAAATGAGGGTAGCATTTTCCGGCAGTTTACCCGCAACAGAATGGATCTTTGTCGTTTCCAGGGCCTCCTGCAGGGTCAGCGGTGGCAGTATGGTAGGTAAGCGCTTGGCCAGCATAGTTTTGCCGGCTCCCGGCGGGCCAATTAAAAGAGCATTATGACCACCTGCCGCTGCTATCTCCAACGCCCGTTTAATATTTTCCTGGCCCTTTACATCCGCAAAATCCACGTCAAAATCACATTGGGAATAAAAAAACTCTTCACGTGTATCCACCACAACAGGCGTCAAGCCTTTCTCCTCTTTTTCAAAAAACGCAACTACTTCTTTTATGGTTTCTACTCCATATACCTCTAATTGATTCACCAGGCCTGCTTCCCGGGCGTTGACCCTGGGGACGATCAGCCCCTTAAAGCCTTGCTTACGTGCCTGTATCGCTATCGGCAAAGCGCCTTTAACCGCACGTACCTGCCCGTCCAGGCTTAGTTCACCCATAATTACATATTGGGAAAGCGCCTCAGCATTGGATAGCTGCTCTGTTGCAGCCAGGATTCCTATAGCAATCGGCAGATCAAAAGCAGTTCCGCTTTTCTTAATATCAGCCGGTGCCAGGTTCACTACTACTTTTGTACGCGGCATATCAAAGCCATTGGTCTTTATAGTGCTTTCCACCCGCTGCAGACTCTCCTTTACAGCACTATCAGGCAGGCCAACAATCATAGGGTCTTTTCCAGATGTCATCCAGTTAACTTCTATAATGATGGATACGGCGGTTACTCCATACACAGCACTACCATTGATTTTCACCAACATATTATGAAGTTAGTGCATTTTAGGGAAACCCTTCCGGAAATAGAAACCGTAAGCAGGCAGACACATACAACTATTTTTATTGTAATGCACCTGCAGGACTATGAGCTCAACCTGCCGGCCTGCGGGTTAACAGGAAATTTCCTGTATTGATCCGGCATTTATTTTTCTGCTATTGCACTTTTAAGCGCCGCTATTTCTGCCTTCAGCGCTTCAATCATTTCCTGTTGCTGTTTTACAGAGGCAACCAGCACGGGGATCAATCCCGTTTCATCAATTGTTTTTACTGCTGCATTCCGGTAAGCATTTTTGCCAAACGAATAAGATACCTTTTTTTCTTTTACCAGGTCCGGAAAAACCGCTTGCACATTGTCGGTCATAAATCCATACTGGTTCCCTCCGCTCAGCTTCAGGTATTTATAATTTTCGGTGCGGTACTGAAATTGCCAGGGTTCTAATTGCAATATTTTCTGCAAAGGACTTTCAATTGCCTTCACATTGGTCTTTATAGCAGTATCGGACAGGCTTTGCGCTGCTGCAACACCGGAAACAGCGAGATTTAAAAACAGGCACAAAGCGTACAGGATCGTTTTATTATTCATTTTAATAGTAAATTAAGTTGTTAAAATAAAAGGTTGGCTCCTGGCAAGGAGTACCCGACAAACAGAACGTATGAATTAAACAGACCGGGGCGGAGGAGTTGGCGTACTATCGTACAGATGGTTCCTATAGGGCTGGCTGAAATCATTAAAAAGCCGATTGAAAAAGAAAGCTGTTACCGCCTCAGCAAAAAAGCCGGTATTGATGAATTCTTTTTCAGGCGATAATTTCTTTGCTTCAACATCCTCTTTTTCTGTTGTTACATCTCCGCCGGAAAAGGTGCTTTCCTTTTTAAAAACGGTTCCGCAAAGTGTTATTATCGCAGGAGAAACGGCTGCAAACAGGATGCTCAGCGCTAAAAAAACAGTAATACTATGTTTTATGCAGGAGCCCTTCATACAGCAAAGATAGAAGAACCCTTCAAAGCACACAAATTGCTCAATTGCAGTCACCCTGTCAGGCTGCTGCCTGCACCCATTTATTCAATAGCCGCTATTTCCGTTGCGCTTATCCCATAAAAATAACTCAAATTTGCGGGCATGGAAATAACAATCAGGAAAGCGGTAGCCGGAGATTGCCGCAGAATACTAGAGCTTGTACAGGAGCTTGCCGTATATGAAAAGGCACCGGAGGAAGTAACGGTCACTCTTGAGCATTTTACTGAAAGCGGGTTTGGCCCCAACCCGGTATGGTGGGCATTTGTGGCAGAGAAGGAGCAGGAAATCGTTGCTTTTGCATTGTATTATATCCGTTTTTCCACCTGGAAAGGACAGGCCCTTTACCTGGAAGACCTGCTGGTTACTGAAAAAATGCGTGGACATAAAATAGGCGCCCGCCTACTTGACCGGCTTTTTGAAGAAGCAAAAGAAAAAGGGTTCAGCCGTATCTGCTGGCAGGTACTGGAATGGAATGAACCGGCGATCCGTTTTTATAAAAAATATAATGCCCATTTTGACGGGGAATGGATCAATTGTGCGGTAGGCGTTTAAATAAAAAGCCGGGCGTTGCACCCGGCGATTTTTCAGCAGTAGTAATTGCGACCCTGCCTAGCAGGAACGATAGATAACCTCTGTATTTCTCATGTATAATTTTTCATTACCCTGTTCCTTTACCTATTGAGGGCAAAGAATTTACCGGTATCCTTTAAACGATCTTAAATCTTAAAAGGAGTAGATCGCTGCCAATAAAAATGTTCCGGTGCTTTTAGTACCCGCTCCTGAGTTTTTTGAAAAGATCGGGTCTTTGGCACTGTCTAACCGGAATTCAGGAATTACGATGAACCCTGCCACCGGTTTTATATTGAAAGATAGTGTTCCCTGTACAACAGATGTTCCCACTGCTGTAAAGCCTTTTTTATCATCAAAGTATTCACCACGCAGGGTAATGCCCAGTTTTTCGGTCGGATCTACATTAAAATACACTGCAGACCCCCACCAGGAACCGGAGCCTCCTGTAACCGGGTCAATAAATTTTACCGTGCCGTCGTACCCGATAGAGAACTGGTCGGCAATTTTAGCGGTTACCGTAAGACCCAGCTGGTTGCTGTTATTGTTAGCAGTGTCTTTGCCGCCTACATAATTTAAATAAGCACTCACGGATTCCGATGTTTTGCTGAGCTGACCGATAATGTTCTTTTTAGCAAAGGAGGCGGATAAAAAATCCGTTGGGTTGGTTACCCCTGCCATCATCCCAAAACCATCACCAAACGTAAGGTTGGCCTTCAGACCGGTGTGTGAAAAAGGCCCGAAAGA
>DASVMC010000206.1:0-2480 GCA_036384555.1 Niabella sp.
GTTCTTTTCAGTATGCGTCTGGTACATCCAGGCTGTGGTAGTAGGTTCGATGATCAAAACATCATTATTCTGTGTTCCCCTGGAAAGGGCATAGGAAAGCCGTGCAAAATATTCATTCAGCGGTTTGTAATAGAGCCACCAGGAGTTCTGATAAGAAAATGTGGTGGGATAATCATACTTACGGGCGCCTACCATGCTCATCCAGGACAGGTGCTGGTTCATAAAATTGACACCCAATGCATACTCCCAATCACCCAGCCGTTTCATGTCTTTAAAGGTCATATCCCATCCTGCACCACCATAGGTTTCACAGAGGGTCCGTTTTTTCCCTAACTGATTGGCTACACTTGCCAGCTCTTTTACGGAACGGATATTGCCAAACTGAGCATTGGGGCTGGTTTCATTGAACTGGTTGAACAGCATATCAATACCGGGTTGATCATGCCAGGCATACATGGCCATATTGTCCGGTCCTTCGCCGGCATCCGGCCAGCCATGCTCCCAGTAATGACCGGTCCATTTCAGGTGATTCTTTTGCGTAAAGGCGTGCATGGGTTTAGACCACCGGTCAATGAATAGCTGCAGTAAGGTCTCCTGGTAATTGTGCCGTACTTTTTTCCAGTCGCCTGTTTCTTCAAACAAACAGGGCAGCTGCGGTATCAGGTCATAACCCCATTTTTCTTTAAAGGCCTGGAACAGATCGGGCGTCCACCGGGTAGTGCGGTCGCCATGTGTCGGAATGCTGGGCTCGTCGGAAAAAGTACCCGGGACTGTATTCCCGAAAGCTTCTCCAAAATTTTTTTTATACCCGCTGAAAGTGATTTCAATAAATTTTTCGGTGACCCCTTTCACCATAAGATCCACCAATGGATAGTCCGGGGGCCCTACCATCCCCGCTTGTTTTGCATAGGTTAATTTACGGAACAGATAGTAGCTGCCTGTGGCATGTTGGTAGCGGCTGGCCGTTTTTGTAATATCAATAAACCGGGAGCCTTCTCTTTTCAGGCAGATAAAAAAAGAATCGATGTGCACAGGGATCGTATCGGATTGATAGAGCTGGAGCATCTGTCCCTGGTTATAAGATTCGGGCATCTGGTCTGGTACCAGCCCCCCGGCAAAACCAGAAGGGTAGGAACTCTCATCATAGATCCATACATTCATATCTAATGCAGCGGCTTTTTGTACAGCATGCTGGTACAGCGATAACCAATCTGTACCCAGGTATTCTGTAATCAGTCCTGGACGCGGGTGTATAAATACGCCGCCAAAGGCGTTCGCTTTGAATTCGCTGAGCATGGAGTCGATGATTGCTGTTGTGACCTTTGTGTTCCATACCCAAAGAGGAGCTGTTTGGTATTCCTTGCCGGGATTGATAAAATGAGCACGGATGGCAGCAAAAGAATCAGGTATTGTGTTGTGTTTTTTTGACTGGGTGTAGCTGACCACCGGGAAGAGCAGGAGGCTGCAGACCACCAGCAGTCTCAAATGCCATTGACGGCGAATTATATGATTTGTTTTAAACGCTTTTATGATCATGTCTTTGAATAATGACCTGCTTTTATTGATTGGGTAAAGCAGGATATATCAGCAGATAGGTAGTTAACTAATACAGCAGAACAATTTATTAAGTGCGATTATCAATGGCTGAATATACGATTTATTTAATAGGGGCATTGCTTGCAGCAACAAATAGCAGCATAAGCGTACCCACCCGTAAACTATTTTGTCACTTTTTGAGAATGGATACGAAGAGCGCCATTTGACGTTTATTCGTGAATTTGTGGTATGGTGAATGAATCGTATTCATAGCAAATTTTAGTAAAAAATAAACTCATGTGTCTGCCTGAATCAAATGGCCGGAATAGCGGCTTCATTTGATAACCTATTCTATTTTTATGATGCTAACCGCAAAAGGTGCCATGGTGATACGGGCATTATTGATTTTTATAACTGATGGGGGAGCATCTCCTGTGTGCACGTCAACCGTGTACGCGGCCTGATCATTACAGATCGCCGGAAGCTGAACTATTGTTTCCGCTGCCCGTGTATTGATCAGTAAAATGCGTTTACCCCGCTGAGTCTTGTAGGCCTGCGCTACAATACCATCCGGTTTTTGATTGGTGAATGAGGTTGCCACTAACTGATCTCCTTTGCCCAGATGATCGTGAATGAGCCTCAGTACACGATACCGGGCATTCGGGCTTCCGGTGACCCAGTTCATCATGCTTACATCAGGAAATTGGGTGGGGTAGCCAACCAGCTGCGATTCGCCGGCAACATCAATACCTGTTTTTGTGAGGTTCAGGAAAAGATACGCATATGTAGCACCAGATAGATTCCAGTAAGACGGGGGAATGGGCTTAATAACCTGTGGTGAGCGCAGAATACTGCCGATTTCATTGATGGTAGTAAATACCTGAGGAGCCAACCGTTTACGAATAGCTTCTATATATCTTACTTTGTCAAGAAAAGCAGCTGCT
>DASVMC010000207.1:0-2489 GCA_036384555.1 Niabella sp.
GCTGGCTGTGTTTTTGAACTTTCAGGTTGTGCTGTATTATTTTCTCCGTCCGGGGTTTTACCCGTTTCTGCTTTATCCAGAAAATCTTCATCTGCGTTCAGCCGCTCGGACAACTGCTCTATTTTTTTCTTAAACCAGTTCATATTGTGCGTTCTCTGTTATTAATGAATGATGGAATGTCTCTTTCTTCTTAAAAGTATCCGGTATTTTTTAATTGTTTTAAAATGGCGATTGCCAGGGTCTTTGCGTATTCGGAATTGCCGATCTCTTCAATACGTATGGTAAATGCTACCGGCGCGCCTAATTTCGGCGAAGCTACAAAAAAAGTATACCAGGAATCTGTTACTCTTTTCAGGCTCATTTTGTTTCCGGTCATTATAACCTTATCCCGTTCAGGGCTTCCTGTTTTACCATGCACATCCAATCCGGATGCTGCTGCAACCCTGGCCGACTGCTCCCGCATAAAATCACTGATAAGGGATGCGATCTCCGGTTGCCTGGCAGCAGTTACAGGCTCCTGAGGGATCATCATCTTGCTGCTCCAGCTTTTATAGAGGAAACGGGAAGGTTGTAAGAGCCCGCTGTCGGATAGCAGGCCCGACATCTTTGCCATTTGTAACGGAGTGACCATCAATTCACCCTGACCCCAGGCAATATCGGAGTAAGGAGATTGAAACCGCCTGCGCGTGTTCATCAGCCTTTGGTTATTAAAAATGGATTTGCCTTTGGATAGAAACTGTCCCCATTCCTTAAAATAGCGCTCGCTATCATAATGTTCCGGACGCTGGAAATGAAAGCCGCCCCTGTTCAAGATATTGATACCCAGTATATCATACAGGTTAAACAAGGAAGATTGTAAGTTCTTGTCATTGGCCAGTTTAATAAAATAAACATTGCTGGATCTTACAATTGCTGTGCGCATATCCACATTCATATTTTCCGGTTCCCCTTTATGGATGATCTCTTCCGGATAGATGAAATAGCTGAACTGTGCCGCACCCGGTCCGTATTGGTTCATCGCCGCTGTTGCATCCAGGATTTTTATAGTAGATCCCGGTCTTGAGTTAAAGGTGATACCAAGATCCTGCGGTATCACCACTTTATCCTGAAAAAGCTGTTTAAAAATAGTCCTGTAATCAGACGGCTCAATATTACTGATGAGTTTCAGATCCCTGTAAGATGGAGCCGGATTGGATGCAGATGCCAGCACATCTCCTGTTTTTGCATTGATGGCAACAACAGACGTACGGAAAGGGCTGGAAGCAGCTGCGTTTTGGATCACCTCATTGATCTTTTCGTTTAACACAACATCCAGGGACAACTGGATGTCCTTCTCCTTATTGTTCTGCTGGGTCACCCACTTGCTGTTACTACCTTCCTTTAAAATAGGCACCAGCGCACTGTAATCGTATTTTACCAGTTCTGACTCTTTCATGGAGACCGGAAGGAACCGGTCTTCCTTATACCGGTCTGATGTTTTTTGAGAAGTGGTATATGTTACTTCAAAGCCTTTGAGCAGCGTGTAATGACGGTACTCGGCAGCATAACCCGTTTCCTCGTCATTGGCAATCTCCTTATTATAATCTCCCAGCCAGAATAGAAGGTCTGGTCCAAACGGGTAATAACGGTTTTGGTCACGTTTCAGCTGTTCTGCATACAGAACAGGATTTGCACCCAGTGTGGTAAGCCTGTTCTTTTGCTGATCAAATGTTGTTTTACTGGAAGTAGCCAGGAGTACTTTATTCCGGTCATAAATATTCCCCGATTGAATCTGCCGCAGAAAGATGCCTATACGGGGATTATAACTGTACTGCCATGCACCTTTTTGATTCAGTACCAGAGCGGGCTTTACAATATAGTTTCCGGATTTATACTGGTACCAGAACAGAGTTCCGATAAAGAAAAGCAGCACTGTAAAAAAGGTAAGAATGGCGTAAGCATTCACATTATCCGTGTGCTCTTTCACATATTCCATTTCTACCGCTTCTCCTTTTTCATTGGAAATAATAAGCACCCATACAAAAAGGGACAGTGTAACAATAATACCTGCATTTCCCTTACTCAACAACGGAACGGAAATACCGGTCATTGGAATCAGGCCAAGCGTACCGGCTGTGATCAGGAAGAACTGGAGCATTGTAGCGATCGCAATACCGGCTACCAGATAAAACAGGAAAGGCTTCCCGGTTCTTCTTGCCGCCAGCAGCGAACGGTAGGTTAATAATCCGAAAGCGAGGAAAATAGCAATCAGTGCCAGCATACCCAGTTCTTCACCAATGCTTTCAAGGATCATATCCGTATGATAGGCAGGCATTACACTTGAATATCCCTTACCTAAGCCCTGTCCTAAAAAACCTCCGGCATTTAATGACCAGATGCCCTGCGCTACCTGGTCTCCCCCGGTCAGCTTATTTTCCCATATATCTTTAAACATACCATTCCGGTCAGCCAGCCGTTGCGTAAACTCAAAAGGTAAAGTTGCCAGCAAA
>DASVMC010000208.1:0-3630 GCA_036384555.1 Niabella sp.
AACCCAACCAGTGGAATGGGGTACCGGATGATGTTTTAAAACAATACGGCCTGGCCTATACGGAAAAAGAACTGAAGGAGTGCGTGAGTTTCGCTTAGCATACCTGCGGTGAAACCCAGCCGGAAAATAACTAAAAAGGCCATGAGCAAATGTTCATGGCCTTTCCATTTAAAGATGCCGGAAAAGCTTTCTTGTACTTTTGAATTATCCATTAATATCAGACCTCATGTCTTTACATTCGAAATTTAAATTTTGGGCATTTCTCCCCGGAGTGCTATTGCTTCCGGTAACAGGATTAATGGCGGTCATTGCTATGAATGTTTCGGACAGGCCAGATATGCCCCGTGTAGGAGCATATCTGTTTTTTGTATTTTTCCTTTTCATATGGGTTTGGCTGGTCTTTGGCGAATTGCGTACTAAAATCATCAAAGCAGCAATAGACAATACGCAAATAACGGTATCAGGGTTTTTTGGGCTTGGTGCCCGAAAGTATTATCTACTCGCTCAGTTTGACGGATTTGAAACAGCGCTTCTCCCTTCGAGGTACGACACTTATGAATATTTATACCTTATGAAGAACGGTAAAAAGATCGTTAAACTTTCGCAGTTTTATCATAGCAACTATGCGGAATTGAAAAGTGATTTAACGAACAAGATTAAAAACCTGGGACGAAAAAAATTGAATCTCCTTCAGGAAATTAAAGAAATTTTCATTTGATAACTTAATTACGGACAGAGAATAAGCGTTCCGGTAGCTCTGCAACAATCCAGCTGCGGCACACTGTTGCAACTGCATCATCAAACCTTTGCTATGCAAATCCTGTCTGTTCAGCCGGGGCTGGCGCCCTCTTCCCCCATCCTCATACTGTGGCCCCGGACGACAAAAAATATCGTAATTTCGACGGGTGATCTCTCAAAATAGCATACAGGATATTCTTTCCCGCATCGACATACTGGATGTGGTAGGCGAATTTGTAAAACTGAAAAGACGGGGTGCTAACTACCTGGGTTTGTGCCCTTTCCATAACGAGAAAACCCCCTCTTTTACCGTTTCTCCCTCTAAGGAGATTTACAAATGCTTTGGTTGTGGTAAAAGTGGTAATACCATCAGCTTTATCATGGAGCACGAAAAGTACAGCTATGTAGAAGCATTGAAGTGGCTGGCAAACCGTTATGGCATAGAGGTAGAAGAAACTTTTGCAAGTAACGAACAACGGGAACAATATCAGACAGCGGATAGCCTTTTTATTATTAATAATTTCGCTGAACAATTCTTTACAAAAACACTAACGGAGACCGAAGAAGGAAGGCTGATAGGACTTAGTTACTTTAAAGAACGCGGCTTCCGGGAAGGGATCATAGAGAAATTCAGACTGGGGTATGCGCCAAATGAAAGAGAAACTTTTACCAAGGAAGCCCTCGCAAAGCAATATAATAAGGAACTTTTGCTGAAAAGCGGGCTGGTAGTAGAACGAAACGGAGCGCTGATGGATAATTACCGCGGGCGTGTTATTTTTCCTGTCCACAACCATAGCGGGAAAGTAATGGGATTTGGAGCGCGTATCTTAAAAACTACCGATAAAGCACCCAAATACATCAATACTCCGGAGAATGAAATTTATATAAAGAGTAAAATCCTTTACGGCTCTTATTTTGCAAGAACGGCAATTGAAAAGGCCGATGAATGTCTTTTGGTAGAGGGCTATACCGATGTCATTTCCTTGCATCAGGCCGGTATAGAAAACGTAGTAGCATCGGGCGGCACCTCCCTGACTGTAGATCAGCTCCGTTTAATAAAAAAGTATACCAATAATCTCACAATTATTTATGACGGAGATGCTGCAGGCGTAAAAGCGGCATTGCGCGGACTGGATCTTGCCCTGGAAGAGAGCCTGAATGTAAAGCTGGTACTGATCCCCGATAAAGAGGACCCCGACAGTTTTGTAAATAAGATAGGCGCCGGTGCATTTATAGAATTTATCAAAAAAAACAAAAAAGACTTTATCCTTTTCCAGCTGGAATCTTCACTGGCAACCATCGGGGATGATCCGGTAAAGAAATCTGAGCTGGTGAATAAGATCGCAGAATCCATCAGCCGCATTAATAAAGCTGAAGATTTTACCAAACAACAGGATTACATCAAGGAATCTGCAACCATTTTAAATATTGATGAAGCAGGCCTGCACGCCCTTGTTAATAAATACATAAGAGACCGGGTAACAACGATGGAGCGTAAAGCCCTGAGTGATGCAGAGAAAGAAAAGAAACAATCAGCCGCAGCCGTTTCCAGCTATGATGATGCTACGTTTGATCTGTTGTTCAGGGATCAGTTACAGGAAAAAGAACTTGCAAGGATCCTTCTGGAATATGGCAATCGTCAATGGGATGAGGCTACGCTGGTTGCCCAATATGTATTTGATGAGATCGACGAACTGGAAATCGAAGACGCCGAAGTGAACCTGCTCATTACAGCAATAAAAAAACTGATCCGGAACCATCCGGAGCAGCTCAATGATAAATACTTTATCTATAATGATGATAAAAAGCTCAGTGCATTTGCGGTGTCCCTGCTGAATCATCCTTATGAAGAAAGCGACCGGTGGGCAAAGGACTTCAGTCCCAATACCGGCTACCAGCAGGACCTGTTCAGTCAGCCCTTCGATGATTTTACAAGGGTCATCAGTAAAGGAAATGAGAATGACCTGAATAAATACAAACTGATCTCTGAAGACCGTACCAATCAAAAAGTGGAATCGGCCATTCAGTACCTGAAATTAAAAAAGATCAAACGCATGTTGCTGCAAAACCAGAACGATATGTCTGCCGCAATAAACGACCACAAATTTCGCGAACTGCATTTCATTCACAAATCGTTAAAAGACATGGAACGGGAGATCACGAATATCCTGGGAACAGTGATTATTCAGTAATCAGTTTTCAGTTTTCAGCAATTGGTTTTTCAGCAATTGGTTATTAGCATATGAGGCTGCTATTTATGTACGAACAATCAATATAAGGTTCTTAGTGCCTGAGTCCATTTCCGGGCGCCTTTCAGCATTCAACACCCCGATCTTTTATTTCCATTGGTTTTGCAAAGATCATGGGCAGTAAGCACAAAAAAGGGCTTCATTAACTGAAGCCCTTTTTTGTTTTTGTGGGAGTTGACGGGTTCGAACCGCCGACCCTCTGCTTGTAAGGCAGATGCTCTGAACCAGCTGAGCTAAACTCCCTTTTCTTCTTTGTTATCAGAACGTTGTTCCGTTAACGGAGTGCAAAGATAAGGTTCTGTGACATTAACTACAAAATATTTTTCAAAATTTTTTTTGCATTTTGCAGCATGTCATTTTATTGCACATTCGTAAAAGAGAAAGGGAAAGGTACGGTTCATGAAACCTACCATGATACAGAATACGGGTTCCCGCTGGAGTCAGATAATGAACTTTTTGCCCGCCTGGTGCTGGAGATCAACCAGGCAGGATTAAGCTGGGAAACTATTCTGAAGAAAAAAGAGGCTTTCTATAAAGCTTTTGATCAGTTCGAAATCCGGAAAGTAAGTAAATACAACCAAAAAAAGTTTGATGCATTATTACAGGATGCAGGTATTATCCGCAACCGGTTAAAGATCAATGC
>DASVMC010000209.1:0-1696 GCA_036384555.1 Niabella sp.
AACCCAACCAGCGGGAGAATAGTGTATTAAAGAGTATCAATAAATAACAGTGTAATGATGCGACACATTAAAAAAGAGCAATCAGGTGCAGCGATCCGGGCCGTTGATAGAGGAGTTATAGCGACTGAAGCGCAGAAACGGGCGTGGCGTGTGGTCATTCCGAATAATTGGATCAACCGGCAGCATTCTACTTTTTTGCAGTGCATAATGGGTGCTCAGATACAGGAGCTGGCACTTTTTACGGTAAGGAATGCATGGTGCCGCTGTCTTTCAGCGGAAATTAGCCGGTTACTGCCAGTGAAAGTGTTTTTAAAACTTGAGACCGGTTTTTCAAAGTGAAAAAAAAGTCTTTTTTGTTTAAACGATTAAGCATTCATATTTAAACGATATATCTCTCAGCCGTTTGGAAAAGCGGTTGCTTGGAATGACTGATTTGCCCGTGTGTTTTCGGTCAGATTGTTTAAACGATTAAGCTATTGATATGGTATGACTTAAGATTGTTTTCTATTTATTTAATTATATTTTATGAACCAAAAAAATCACATTTCTTCCGGTTGTTTGCGCCTGTACTGCTTGCTGGGTTTCTGTATGATGGGAATCCTGGTCCTTCACCACCCGGTGCTAGCTGCAACTACAAAAGCTGCCTTTCCTTTGCGGACGCAGCCTGTTTTTCTACAAGACACGATCCCGCAAAAAAGCTGGGTATTAAAAGGTACGATTACCGATGAAAACCAAAAGCCTATACCTGGCGCATCTGTTAGTTTGATCGGGGCAGGAGCCCGTAGTACGCTTTCTGACCTGAACGGAAACTTTATGATTGAAATGCATAATGAATCCGACTCATTAGCGATCTCTTTTGTAGGGTACCTTACACAAAAAGTGGTCCCCGGTAACCGCAACAGCATTGCTGTTGTACTGCATCCTGATGAGGCATCCCAGAAAATGAACGAGGTTGTGGTAGTGGGATATGGGACCCAAAAGAAACTTACGGTAACAGGAGCTGTTTCGGAAGTTTCGGTTTCTCAGCTGCAACAGGTAGGTGCGCCTTCATTATCCAATGCGATTGGTGGAAAATTACCGGGGATCATTACCCGGCAAAGCAGCGGAGAGCCCGGATGGGATCAGGCGCAGGTTTTCATACGGGGGGTAGCCACATTTACAGGAAGCCAGGCTCCGCTGGTATTGGTGGACGGGGTGGAAAGAGATATGAATAATATTACCACCCAGGAAATTGAAAGTTTTACCATATTAAAAGATGCATCCGCCACTGCAGTATATGGAGTAAGAGGAGCGAACGGGGTTATTCTGATCAATACCAAAAAGGGAAAGGTTGGTAAACCGGCCATTACCTTAAGAACTGAAGCTGCGCAGCTGACCCCGCTACGCATGCCGCAATATATTAACGGCGTGCAATATGCAGGTTTGCTCAATGAAGCACTGGAGCATACGGGGCTGTCGCCGCAGTTTTCGGATGAAGACCTGCAAAAATATGCGGACGGCAGCGATCCTTATTTTCATCCGAATGTAGACTGGACCAATACGATTCTGAAAAGGCACACCTATCAGACCATGAATAACCTGAGTGTTTCCGGCGGTACGGATATCATAAGGTATTATACGAATGTTGGTTTTTTAGTGGAGTCGGGAATTTATAAAACGGATGCCCTCAATCAATACAATACCAATACAAATGTAA
>DASVMC010000210.1:0-1719 GCA_036384555.1 Niabella sp.
CTTCTTTCTTATTCGTCATTTCAAAAATGACTGTTTTGGTCGCTTCGTTTTTCCCTTTCCACCTTATTTGCTTCTGATTGGGGGCTGCAGGGTTATTAGCAAACCGGTAAACACTACTCGATGCAAACCACTCAATACCTCTTGTCCTGGCAAATTCTGTAAAGGTATTATGGAGCAGGTGTTTGAACACGCGCATCTTGTCTTCATTGGTCTCATAAAAATCCTTACTGCTAATCCGGGTAATAGTGCCTTTATCGATGATTTTATTTAAGCGCTCATTCGGGTTATTCAGGTCCCGAAAGGTATAAAGCGCGTTCTCATGCAAAATCCAGTCCTTCACCCTGCAATTGTCGTATTGCCTTAAGGCTTTGGCAACAAGCTTTCCCGGCTTCATGCTTTTAATATTCTTTTTACCCATACTTGTCAGGTAATTATTCACTGATTGCAGAACAGCTTCCTTATCGATGGAAAGTTCAGCAATATAGAGTTCACCCGGGAACGCAATGGGGAGCAGGTTGGGATAAATTGTTTCCGGTGAACTATTCAGATACCCGGTTTCAAAGCCCAGCTTCCTTACTTCGATCTGCACATCCGAAAACTCGTGTTCATAGAGTTTGGCAAGGTGTTCCAGTTTCGGTGTCGCACTGATCTCATTGATTTTCTGGAGCAGATCATCTTTATCTATGACATGCTGGGCAGCAGTGAAGGAAAAACCATTAGTAAGCAGTTCCTGAATCCTTTGCTCGGAGTACCTTTCTTTTTTGTGTGTAATGATATAGATGTACAACGTATCAAAATGCTTGTCCAGTTTATGCTCAAAAAACAGTTCGAGAGTGGATTTGATTTTCGCAAAATCTGCCGTAGCCGTGATCTGAAAAGCCACCTTGCTTTGAAAATCGGCAAGATCAATAGCAGGGAAGTTCTTTTTCTGGGTGGCATTCAGGTTCTCCAATTGTAAATTAAACACCTCATTTAAAACCGGAATGAGAAAGTTTTCCGCATGCATATTAATGTGGTACTGTCCGGTTGCATTAAACCCTTCTACTTCTACCACAAAACGTGCAGCGGAAGTATTAATCTTGTTTATATAGTCGATACGCTTCATGACCTGATCGATTTAGATATAAAAACTATTTACAGCCTGCCGCCAGTAAAACAGTGCCTCTGCCGGCAACCTGTTCAAATAAATAAATGCCGGATTGGTGATTAGGTAATTCTCCTTTCCGATCTCCGGATCAAACCTCGGTAACGCAGACATATCTCCTGCTTTGATCCTGGCTGCAAGCAGGGCTGCTTTCCCCGCTGCGATTATCGCGTCCTCAATCCTGAATGCTTTCTTTGTCTGATAAGATTTAAACTGCAAGAGGCCAAGTTTTATCTCTAGGAACCTGGATTTATCCGGCTCTTCCACATTTTTATCCCGCTTAATAAGCATGAGTCCTGTTTCAATAATATCGCTAAAAACATCATCTGTTGTGCATAGGTTGCCTCTGTATGCTATTTCTTTAACGACCACATGGTTAAATGCAGCTGCTACAACGGCAACACTGTCAATGCCGTCATACAACCTCCCTACATCATGTAATTGTTTGATGATCTCTACTTCCTTGCCTTTCCCATAAGGGATGCCAGTAGTCGTGGGCGCGAAAGCGGTTAGCTTGTCACCTGCGATGGATTCTATACTGGGCACCTGAACCAATATGTTATTTTGATCCGTTG
>DASVMC010000211.1:0-2899 GCA_036384555.1 Niabella sp.
AAACGAATGCGATGCAGGCACGGGTAGTATTGAATAACAACCATGGGCTGCTGATTCCGGAAAGTAAGGCCACCATTAAGGTATATAATACAGAAGATAGTTCCGCGATTGCCATACCCTCCCGCGCCCTCATTTTTGATAATAACAGGAATTATGTGGTGCTTTTCATTTCGCAGAGCAACCTGAAGATAAAAGAAGTAAAACTGATCAAGCAGACCGGAGATACGGCTTATATAGCGGAAGGATTAAGTGAGGGGGATAAGGTTGTGACAAATAATCAGCTAATGATTTACCGGTCATTAAATAATTGATAAGCGGGCTTTATCGGGCAGCCGGAAGCATTGTTAGTAAAAGCGTAAAAAATGAACAAATTCATAAAAGGGATCCTCACCTTCTCATTAAAGAATAAGGTATTTACATTTATTTGGGTGGGTATATTAGCAATAGCCGGTTTTATCAGTTTTAAAAATATGCCGATAGAGGCATTTCCCGATGTGACCAATACGCAGATTGTGATCATTACCCAATGGAACGGAAGAAGCGCAGAAGAAGTAGAGCGTTTTGTGACCACACCCATCGAACTGGCCATGAGTTCTGTGCAAAAGAAAACAAGCGTGCGCAGTACTACTATGTTCGGTCTGTCTATTGTAAAGATCCTTTTTGATGACGGGGTAGAGGACCTTTTTGCCCGTAATCAGGTAAATAATCAACTCAGAACGGTCAGCCTTCCGGACGGGGCAGATCCTGAAGTGCAGCCTCCTTACGGACCTACAGGAGAAATTTACAGATATATTCTGAAAAGCGCTAAAAGAGACTCCCGCGATCTGCTGACCCTGCAGACCTGGGTGGTGGATCGTGCATTGCGCGGAGTGCCGGGTGTGGCAGATATCAATGTATTTGGAGGACAGGATAAGGTTTATGAGCTAAGTATTGATCCGCGTAAGCTGGATAAATACAATCTTACACCATTACAGGTGTATGATGCTGTAGCAAAAAGTAACCTAAATGTTGGCGGCGATGTTATTGAAAAGAATAATCAGTCCTATGTGGTGCGGGGCATCGGCCTGCTGACTACCCAGGATGAGATTGGGGACATTACCATTCAAACAGATAATGGTAACCCCATTCTGGTGCGTAATATTGCTGAAGTAAAGGAAAGTGCGTTACCACGTGTTGGGCAGGCGGGGCTGGATAGTGTGAGTGACGTGGTGCAGGGAATTGTGGTAATGCGTAAAGGAGAAAATCCAAGGGAGGTATTAAACGGGGTAAAAGAAAAAATTCAGGAGCTCAATACCAAGATCCTTCCAAAGGATGTACAGCTGGTTACCTTTTATGACCGGGATAACCTGATGGATTTTACCACACATACGGTGCTGCACAATCTTGTAGAAGGAATTGTTTTTGTTACAGTGATCGTCTTCCTGTTTATGGCGGACTGGCGTACAACACTTATTGTGTCGATCGTTATTCCGCTGGCCCTGCTTTTTGCGTTCCTCTGCCTGAAAATAGCAGGGATGAGCGCCAACCTGCTTTCGTTGGGCGCGGTGGATTTTGGCATTATTATAGACGGGGCGGTGGTTATGGTAGAGGGCGTTTTTGTGATGCTGGACCATAAAGCAAAACAATATGGAATGGAGCGATTCAACAAGCTGGCCAAAGCCGGCTGGATCAGGCAGACAGGCACGGGCCTGGGCAAAGCCATTTTCTTTTCCAAGCTCATTATCATTACCTCATTGGTACCGATCTTTTCTTTTCAGAAAGTGGAAGGAAAAATGTTCTCCCCGCTGGCCTATACATTGGGGTTTGCACTGATGGGAGCGCTGTTGTTTACTTTAACACTGGTGCCGGTTCTGTCCCATATCCTTTTAAATAAGAATGTAAAGGAGAAGCACAATGTGTTCGTAGCTTTCTGGGACCGGGTAGTGGAAAAGGGATTTCGTTTTACTTTCCGTAACAAACGGCTGAGTCTGATTGTGGCGCTGGTATTGCTGGGAGCCACCCTGTTCTCGGCGAAATTTCTGGGAACGGAGTTCCTGCCGCAGTTAAATGAAGGCTCATTATGGGTAACGGCTGAAATGCCAATGAGCACCTCGTTACGGGAATCTATGAAGGTAACAGATGAATTAAAGAATGTTATTCGAAGCTTTCCGGAAGTCACGGGCGTGCTTTCCCAAACAGGCAGGAGCAATGATGGTACAGATCCGAATGGCTTTGGTTTTGTGCAGTTTGCCGTAAATCTAAAGCCCAAAGAAAAATGGGAACGAAAAATCACAATGGATGAGCTGGTGGAAGAAATGGATACAAAGCTGAAAAAATACCAGGGCATTACCTTTAATTATTCACAGCCTATTTCTGATAACGTGGCCGAAGCTGTAGCAGGATTCAAAGCGGAAAATGGTATTAAAATTTATGGCGACAATCTGGAAACGCTCGACGGGCTTGCCGAACAGGTGCTGGAAAAGATTAAAAATGTTCCTGGTGTAAAAGAGCCGGGCATAATTAAGAATATCGGCCAGCCGGAAGTAAGTGTGTTGTTAGACCGCAATAAAATGGCTGCCTATGGCGTGCAGCCAGCCGATGCCCAGGCAGTACTGGAAATGGCCTTTGGTGGTAAAACCGCCACTGAACTGTATGAGGGTGAGCGTAAGTTTGGAATACGGCTGCGTTATGCGCCGGAATACAGAAAGGATGAAGAAGATATTGCCCGGCTGATGGTGCCCAGCCAGGATGGAACAAAGATCCCGCTAATTGAAATTGCGTCCATCGTAAAAGATAACGGCGCGGCATTTATTTACCGGGATAATATTAAACGGTATATCGGTGTAAAATTCTCCATCCGGGATAGGGATTTAGGCAGCACCATTGCTGAAGCGCAGCAGCGGGTGGCTGATGTAAAGCT
>DASVMC010000212.1:0-2160 GCA_036384555.1 Niabella sp.
ACATCTTCACCCTTCTTGTCTTGGGAACATTCTGTATACCATAGTCAATAGAAACATTTAAATTGGTCACCCCGTCTTTCGCACTTTTGGTAGTGATCAGTACCACCCCGTTGGAGCCGCGGGCGCCA
This sequence comes from Niabella sp., assembly GCA_036384555.1. GTDB lineage: Bacteria > Bacteroidota > Bacteroidia > Chitinophagales > Chitinophagaceae > Niabella. The sequence continues at coordinate 129 of DASVMC010000212.1, forward strand.
TATATGGCAGTAGCCGCCGCGTCCTTCAAAATAGAAACACTTTGAATATCATTAGGATTAAGGTTCTGCCCTACATCAGTGCCGATCGGAAATCCGTCAATTACATATAAAGGATTACTCCCGGCGCCGATAGAGCCAATGCCCCTTATCCTTACCTCAAAGGGCTTGCCGGGTGTACCGTCCCTCTGTGTTGCCACAACGCCCGGCGCCTGTGCCTGTATCATTTGGGTTACATTCCTCGAAGGCAGCTCTCCCAGGTCATCAAGGTTAATGGTAGACACCGCACTGGTGATATCCCTTTTCCGTTTTGAGCCGTAACCTATCACCACTACTTCCTCGAGTCCTTTGTCTGCTGCAATAAGCCGGACATTAAGGTTGCTGCTGTTTGCTGCTACTTCCGTTTCCTGGAAGCCCACGGAGCTGAAAACCAGTTTGGCTCCCCGGGGCGCCGTAATAGTGAAGCGGCCTTCCCCGTCTGTAGCGGTTCCGTTTGGTGTGCCTTTGACCGTAACAGTCACCCCCGACAAGGCGTTTCCGTTCGATGCCGCAACTACCCTGCCTGAAATGGTAAGATCCTGCTGGGCATAAAGGGCTGCACTGAAGAGCAATGCCATAAAAAAAGCCACAATGTGCTTACCTCCTGCGGAGGCCGGATAATCCCTCTTGATCATAAAAGTTGTTTTGATGTTTAGAAATCTGTAGAAAAATTGAACGGGTAAATATCCCGGGTGATAAATATGGAGTGTGATAAAAAAAGCAATGCCTGAACGCCGGCGGCCGGAAGTACCCGGTAAATAGGTTTATAAGCCTGCCCCTGTATATTATATATAACAATGGCAGGCATATAACTGCCAGACAGAAGCAGTAATAACATTTAAGAATATGACAGCATATTGCAACCGATGATATGCTTGTTAAGCCCTTTCTCATTTGGCAGTTTTCGTTCCTTTTGCTTTACCGTTACTGAATGCGTAAATACCGGTAAAAAATTATTACAGTTGAGGAAGATAATTGTTGAAGGCAGGCAGCTCATCCTGTACTATCCTGTATGGATAATACTCAAAAAGAGAAAAAATATAGTTTTAGCCTTAACCCGCTTTAAAAAACAGAAGACCGGGTTTGCCATATGCCGATATTATAAAAAGTCATTTTTTCCGCTCCATTTTTTTCCTGAATTCGGCAGGTGAGCTGCCGGTTTTTTCTTTGAACAGTTTTGAAAAATAAAATGTGGACTTAAAATTCAGGCTGAAAGAAATTTCTTTTACCTGCATGGCAGGATCCGCTAAAAGCTCTTTTGCTTTTTCAATTTTCAACTGCAAAAGATATTGATGCGGCGCGATTCCTGAATATGCTTTAAAAGCTTTGCGAAACCAGGCGTAGCTTACATTCAGCTCTTCCGCAACATTTTCAATAGTGATATCTTCATCTATATGTGTCCTGAAAATGATCCTCGCCCTGTTGATAATAGATTCGGTAATATCTTCTGCTTTGAAATTGCTTTGTCGCACAAGCGTATGGATCTGCCCGAGCAGATGCATTACAATGCCCGCTACCATTGGCTGGTAGCCCGTTTTTTCATTTTTTGTTTTCTCAATGATCTCCAGCATTAAGTTGATAATGCTTTCATGAATGCCAATATGTAATATGGGTTTGCGCTGGTAAAAAAATTTTTGCTGTACAAGATTTTCCATAATAGGCCCTTTAAAGCCTACCCAGTATTCATCCCAGCCTGTTTTGACGTTGGGCTTGAAGCGATGCCATTCACCGGGAAACAACAGCAGGATCGTTCCCTCCCTTATAATGCTTTTTCTGGAACCTGCGGATTCAAAAATACCCTCGCCTTTAGCAATATATATTACCTGGAACTCATCCAATACCCTTCCCTTGTTCCATGTAAAATAATGATGCGCGGGATGTTGTACGGCAGGGTAAATTTCATTTTTAAATATCCTGTTGCACCCGGCATTTAACACATGCAATCCCCAGCTTTCATCTTCATCGCTGGTAGGGAGATATTTGTAATAATTGGTCA
>DASVMC010000213.1:0-4100 GCA_036384555.1 Niabella sp.
TTGTGATGACATACTCCGGAAAGCGTCCTAAAACAACACTTCCCTATACCTTTACTGCAATTATGCGGGCCTTTGTGAAAATAAGGAGGTTGTATTGGTGCAGGGTGGACGAAATGGCTGCTTAAAACAGATGGAATCAGCGGGGACGCATCGGGTTTAAACCCTGTAATACAGTGTATAAGAACTTCTTACCCATATAAGATACAATTATTGGGCAGTCGTGCGCCCGCTGCGGTCAAAGAGCAGGGTAAAATTCGTTTCAAATGGCGGCTGTATTATTTGTGCTTCCCAATCCGAGGATATGGCTGGGAACTGGTTGCGCAAATGTTGGAGAAACAGTTCCCAGCCAGGATCTGATTCTTCCAGATGTATACAAAGCTCATTTTTTGTAAACAGATTCAGACAGATCTCATCCGTTGTAATCCGGTCTTCCTTGTAGGCAAAAACAGATTCGATATCAGCCCATAGATAATACATTTTTAGGTGCTTTCTGTGTAAAATGAATCCATTATCTGTATAAGAAAAAATTCCGGATCGCCCCGTGATGTTTAATGGCTCTGTTGCCTGTAATAAAGCGATCCCTTCACCGCTTTCAGCAAATTTCTTTATAATGCGGTTCCGTTCCGTTAGAAACCCGGCCAGGTAGCGCTTCATGATAACTGCGTCAACCAGCCTGCCTAAAACACCCAGCGGCGATTGAAAATGAAATACATCTTTCATCAGGGTTCCTCCATTTTCAGCCCGGAAAAAATGATCATGTCTGATGAATTTAAAGGCACCTTTTACCTGTTCATCCCTGAAATGAAAAGGACGGTCACAGGCCGTAATTGCCGAAGTTAATTTTTGCCGTATCCCAAAATGAGTCGCCTGCCAGGTCACCGTTTCTCCCGCTCCTATAAGTCCGGTAGTTCTTCCGGCGATAGCACGCTCTTTTGTTCCGGCAGTAGAAAAAGTATGCAGATCAATGCTTCGCGACAGGTCAAAACAGGTAGTTCTATCAGCATTTATAGCTATTCCCAGTTCAATAACGGGCATATAATTATATTTTAAAAGCAGGTCGTCCTCAGCAAAGGTATAAACGGAACGCATCATTTCATGACCTGTTGGTTGGAGTGCTAATTGCTATAAAATAATAAGCGGATAAAAACCAGAAATTCAAAAATAAGCGGTCTTGCTTTAAGGACTCTTTCGCGGACAGGGTTACGAAAAAAATCGTAAAAACCTGTAACATTCTATTGCTTTTTGCGTATACTGGTTATGCAAACCATAAATAGACCCTTGCTAAAGTGCTTAAGGCTGATTGTTGTTCTGGTAATGATTTGTGCTGTGGGTGGTGTACAGGCACAAGGTGTTGTAACCGGCAAACTGCTTGATTCTGCTACTCAGAAGCCGTTATATATGGCTACCGTTACAGTGTTTAAAGCGGCTGATACTACCGTAGTGACCTACCGGTTGAGCGGCCAGGATGGCGGGTTTCGGATTCCGGGACTATCTGACGGGATACGTTACAGGGTCATTGTTTCCTTTACGGGCTATGGGGTATACCGCCAGGAATTTCAGCTGGAAAACGGTCAATCGGTGCACGACCTGGACACTATCCTCATGCAGCCGGATGCCAAGGACCTGGATGAAGTGCTGGTGGTGGCAGAACGCCCGCCTATGGTGATCAGAAAGGATACCGTGGAATTTAATGCCAATGCTTTTAAAACCCTGCCCAATGCATTAGTGGAGGATCTGCTGAAAAAATTGCCGGGTGTACAGGTAGATAAGGATGGAAATATTACCGTGAACGGCAAACGGGTGAACCGTATATTGGTTGATGGCAAGAACTTTTTTGGGAGTGACCCGAAGATGGCATCAAGAAATTTGCCTTCAAATGTTATTGATAAGGTCCAGGTGACGGATGATAAGGATGAGTTGCTGCAAAACGGTGATGATAACCTGAATAATGTAGGAAAAGTGATTAATCTTACTTTTAAAAAAGGCGTTAAGAAAGGGCTCTTTGGTAAAGCCTATGCAGGCGGCGGAAGCGGAGAAAACGGAGGGCGCTTTGAAGCCGGAGCTATTGCCAATATGTTTCGCGATACGTTACAGGTGAGTCTTTTGGGATATAGCAATAACCTGAACCGGCCGGGTTTTGGCTGGACAGACCTGATGCAGACGGGTGGCTTACAGCGCAACCGGGATGTAAGCGGTGGTGGTAATAACAGCAGCAATAACAGCAATTTCGGCTCAAATATTATGATCAATGGGATCAACTTTGGTGGTATGTCGCGCATGGGAGGTGTTACTACCAGCAACGGATTAGGTTTTAACCTGAACCATTCACCCAATACCAAAAAATCATTCTTCCTGCAATATTACTATGGTCGTGTGCATACGGATGTGGAAACGGATAACAGTACAAAAATAATAACGGGAGATACGCTTGTTACCAATGCATCCCGCTATAACACCCTTTTAAAAGGCAATACGCATACGTTTGGAGGAGGAATGAACCTGAAGCCGGATTCCGTAACGGCTATAACGGCTACTGTTACCTATATTACGGCTGGCGAAGATAATAACAGCACCAATGCCCAAACAGGGATCAATAATCTGCTCGGTGATCTGAACCGGGGCAATGTGCTGACGAACGGGGTTACTGATAATAATATACTGCGGGAAAATTTTTCACTGACGAAACAATCCCGCACAAAAAAAGGACGGCGCATTTCCATTGCGCAGGGTATTAACTGGAATAAAAAAACTACAGATACCTATACGGACGGACTGATCCATTATTTCCAGCCCTATCAGCGCGACAGTCTTACCAACCAGCTGCGGCAGGAGCGTGTACCGGCCTGGTATGCTTATGCCGGTGCCAATTACCGGGAGCCAATGGGTAAAACCTTTTTCCTGCGTGCAGGCGTCCGCTATGAATATGAAAATCTGAAAAACAACGTCGGTACGTTTGATAAAGAAAAAGCAGACCAGAAAGTTGATACACTAAGTGGTGCTTTTTCGCGTACGGCTAACCGGTACATAGCAAATGCCGGTATAGAATTTAAAAAAGGAAGCCTGAGCATCACACCAAGCATCCGGTACCAGTACCAGCAATTTGAGAACAGGGTATCCTATGTTCCGGATCCTTTAGTGCAGAAACTAAGTAATTTTTTACCGCAGCTGGAAATTGTGTACAAAAAACTGAACATAAACATACAACGGAATGTACTGTTGCCGGATTATAGTTACCTGATTCCTGTCAGGAATAACACCAGTATTTATGTGACCAACCTGGGAAATGTCAATTTATTGCCGGCCACGCAGAATAGTATTAATGTAAATCTCAATACCTTTAATCCCAAAAACAACCTGAACGTGTGGAGCTGGGCAGAAGCTTCAGCCACGGATAATGATGTGGTGCAAAGCATTACCATGAATAACGGCATACAAACCATTTTGCCTGTAAATGCCAATGGAAGCCGCAGGATTGCCGCAAATTTTGGATTGAACCAGGACTTTAAGAATAAGAATAGCTTTACCTTTTCCTGGAATTTTGGCACCTGGACGCAATACCTGGTCAATAAGTTCTTTTACAATCAGCAGCCCAGCACACAAAAGCGGCTGAACAGCAATATATGGAGCAATGTAGGGTTCAACTGGAACGACAAACTGGAAATAAATCCTGCTTATTCGTTCTCTTATATGAATGTAAAAAATACCAATCCCTTATTTACCCCGCAAAGCAGTTTTGACCAGACAATCGGCACGGAGCTCATTTTTAGGTACATCAAGCACGTTATTATTGAAACGGAAGGCCGGTACTTAAATAATAATGCCTTTTCCAATCCGGAATACCGCAGGATGTTTATGTGGAACGCAGGCATCAACTTTACTTTTTTTACCGACGAACGTGCTGTGCTGCGTTTATATGCCAATGATATCCTGAACCAGACGCGTAATACCGATATTATTCCCTATCAGAATATGGTGCGTACTACTTACAGCAATATTATTGGACAATACTTTCTGGCAACCTTTACCTATAACCTGCGTCCGGCCGGAACCAAGAAAAAAGTAGGAGGTGGTTGGTCACTATGGTAGGTGACGGGGATCGT
>DASVMC010000214.1:0-4062 GCA_036384555.1 Niabella sp.
ATCGGCTTCTGAATAATATCGTGGTATACACCGCCGCTATTTACCCACCCGGCGGTATGACGCTTCCTCCTTTTTCATTCTCTTTATAGTCTTTTATTTATATTAAATATGCTTTCTTCAAAAAATTATCTTTGTCAAAAAAAATGAGCGCTTACTTTGAAGACCGGGTTTTTGAAAAACAGGATTTCCTGGATCAGCCTTTTAAAACCGGCGATTATGAAGGCTGCAATTTTAAGAATTGTGCGCTTTCAAAAGCGAACCTGTCCAATTCCAATTTCATTGACTGCCGGTTTGAAAACTGTAATTTAAGCGGAGCTGTTATTGTAAAGACCAGCTTCCAGGAAACTGTTTTCAGCAATTGTAAAATGCTGGGGCTGCATTTTGAAGATGCCAATACTTTTTTGTTCACTCCCAAATTCCTGGATTGTGTCTTAACGCTTTGTTCTTTTTACGGTGTAGCCCTGAAAAATGCGGACTTTACTAATTGTATTTTCCATGAAGCGGATCTTACGAATGCTGTTTGCAGCGGTATTGTTTTTAACAATTGTGACTTTATGCACGCCAGGTTTGAAAACACCAATCTTGAAAAAGCCGATCTGCGCACTGCATATAATTATTCAATAGATCCGGAACATAATACCTTAAAAAAAGCCCGGTTTTCATTTCCTGCTGTAGCGGGCTTACTGGATAAATATGCCATCATTATTGATGAAATGCTATAACTTGTACCGGTAATAATTGCCACGCTCATTCAAACACAATAATATGCAAACACAAAGAAGAACATTTATAAAAAGCAGCATGGCACTTTTTGCAGGCAGCTTGTTACCTTCTGTATCCGGCGCCGTTTCATTTATGCCAGCACCTGAAGATGGCCTTTTTATGATCGGCCCGGTAAAGGGCTATACACCACAAATTGGCACCCTGGTTTCTATGCTCAACTATAACCGGTCAACCGTAATAAAATCAGTAGAGAAATTATCCAGGAACCAGATCGATTTTTTACTGGACGATCATGCCAATACTATCGCAGCATTGATCATGCACCTGGGCGCTGTAGACAAATTTTACCAGATCAATACGTTTGAGGGACGGGAAGAATTTAACGATGAAGAGAAAAAAATATGGCAGGCTCCTCTGGAATTGGGCGTGAAGGGAAGGGCTGAAATAAAGGGGAAGGATATACAATATTACCTGGACCTAATTGCAGCAGTAAGAAACGAAACACTGGAAGCTTTTAAAAAGAAAGATGACAAATGGCTGCTGGCTGTTGATCCCAAATGGTCGCGCCCCAACCAGCCATTGAATACCTACTGGAAATGGTTTCATGTATGCGAGCATGAATCCAACCACCGTGGACAAATTGCCTTTTTAAAAAGCCGTTTGCCAGGTGCCAAACCTGCAGGAACAGAATAAGTGGAACCAATGCAGGCCTATTTTTAGCATCCATGCGCGCTCACATATATTCTCCCGTATAAGATCAACAAATGAGCAGCGCCAAAGGTTTCGTTCACAACAAAATGCAGAGGCATTGGTGCCTGCATTTTATAGGAGCCACTTCCGAAAAAGATGTTATTTATTGTCCTGTCCAGGTATTATTAGACCGATCCCAATCGTACATTTTCTTATCCGGATCAATCGTCACCTCGCTGATCGGGTTGGTTGTGGATACATCAAAATGATAGGTATTGCCCCGCTGCCATATTTCTACCGGAAGTGTTACCGTCTGTTTATTACCATTGTTCTCTTTAACCAAAACAGTAACGGGCATCGGCATTTGCTGCAGGTTCTCAATAGTTATTGTAGCACCATTTGCGGGTACCCCGTTTTTATACTTTACGCTTTGCACCGCCTGGTCAATCTTCCAGTTATTAAATACCCAGCCCCGCCAGAACCAGGAAAGGTCTTCTCCACCCACATTTTCCATAGTGCGGAAAAAGTCCCAGGGGGTGGGATGTTTAAACGCCCAGCGGCTGATGTATTCACGAAACGCAGCATCAAAGCGTTTTTCTCCCAACACAGTATTCCGCAATGCATGCAGCATTAAAGAGGGCTTCAGATAGGCGGCTACTCCCAGATTCATTTGCTGGATCACGTCCGGTTCTGTCAACAGTACATCCATTTTATCATTAAAGACCATGCGCACCATTTGCTGATTGGTAGGATCGCCAAAAAAGCTCTGTTCTTTAAATTCGCCGTTATGGAAATCAGCAGTGGACAAATCATTGATATATGTATTAAAGCCTTCATCCATCCAGGCATATTTACGTTCGTTGCTGCCTACGATCATGGGAAACCAGGTATGCCCGAATTCATGATCCGTTACACCCCAAAGATCCGTTCCTGTTGATTTGTAGCTGCAAAAAACAATACCCGGATATTCCATTCCGCCCACAATACCGGCAACATTTGTTGCGGCGGGGTAAGGAAACTCAAAAAGTGCCTTTGAATAAAATTCAATAGCGCCTTTCACCATTTCTGTACTGCGCTGCCAGCCATTCGCTGCCATGCTCTCAACAGGGTAGGCGCTTAAAGCAAGTGATTTTTTTCCGCTGGGTAAATTAATTCTGGCCCCATCCAGCACAAAAGCTTTTGAAGCACCCCAGGCTACGTCTCTTGCATTCTGTATTTTAAACCGCCAGGTAGTAGTGCCTTTTTTTGCACTGATGCCACCTTTGCCCATTTCATCCGCGCTGCGGATCACAATGGTTTTATCGCTGTTTTTTGCTTCTGCATAGCGTTTCGCCTCTTCAGCGGTAAAACATTCTGCGGGGTTCAATAATTCACCTGACCCTACAATGATCATATTTGCAGGCGCTGTCACATTAAAATTAATATCCCCATATTCCAGGTAAAATTCACCCTGTCCCAGATATGGCAAGAGGTTCCAGCCCTGTACATCGTCATACACCGCCATGCGGGGAAACCATTGCGCGATCTCGTAGATCCATCCATTCTTCGTATTCAAACGCCCCATACGATCGCTTCCGTATTCCGGAACTTTAAATGAGTATTCGATGGTCAATTTTAGTTTCCCTCCATTTGACTTTAACGGGTTGGTTAGCCAAACCTGTGTCCGTGTATCGGCAGTATTATATTCCGGAGTATATTTCTTCCCGCCTTCTTCCACTGACATAGACGCAATGACGTCACCATCTGTAAAAGACGCATTGGCCCAACGGCCACCGGCAGCCGTTGTGGTAGCTGTGGCGCGCGAATTTTTACGATAAATATTCTGATCTGTTTGCAACCATAAGAATTTCAGGTTATCCGGGCTATTATTGGTATATAGGATCTCCACCTTTGCCGTAACGGTATGATTCGTTGTATCCAACGTACTGGTAATGTTATAATCTGCCCGGTTTTGCCAGTATTTAGGCCCCGGTTCGCCGGAGGCACTCCGGTACTCATTTCCGGCAGCAGGATAAAAGAAGGGTGCAAATGCTTCTGTGTTGCTGTACTTTGACTGGGCAAAAAGCATCACAGAAAAAACTGATGCTATGATAAATAATCCGCCTTTTTTCATTTCATTTCTCATTTATTGAGTGAATGTAATAAAAATAACGAATGTGTTTCAACAAACTTCATCAAAAAAACCCTGTTTTCCCCTTTTAAGGCCTGCTGTATGCTTCTGCTACCCAGCTAAATCCACCAGCATCTTTACGGGTAAAGCCAACTCCCGGCCAGCTAAGATGATAACCGAGCGCCCTGACTTTTGTTGCAACAAGTTGCTCCATTATTTTCTTTCGTGAAGCTATTGCCAAATCCAGGTCTGTATCCCCGGAAAAACCCCATTCCGGGTGCGGAAACAATAAGATATCAGAATGTACCAGATCCGCCAGGTATAATAACCTTTCATTGCCAGATCGGATGGTAGTTAACGTAAGCCCCGGTGTATGACCCGGTGCCAGCTGGAAACTAAAAGCATCATACAGCGGTTTTTCAAAATCATAATAATCCAGCCGGGGCTTTATGGTCGTTAAGATATTCTGAACCTTTGGGATAAACATCTTTAAAAATTCCGGCTCCTTTTTTAAAGCGCTGTTGTTAAAATCGGCCAGT
>DASVMC010000215.1:0-4461 GCA_036384555.1 Niabella sp.
AGGGAAGCTGTTGGCAGCAAACAGCAGGGCGGCTTCGGGGGTCATTGCACGGGCAGCATGCTCATCTGTTGCCATAGCTGCTGCCATTTGTTCTGTATAAAAACGGGTATCAATGATCAGGTGCTGATAAACCTGGCCCAATGACCAGCGATCGGGTGCAGGCCGCTGTTGCAATTGCTGAAGCGTGTAGGCATCCAGGTAGCCGACCCATTGATCAACACTGCTGCAAAAACCGGTTAACAGATCAGATGTGGAGAACATAGGTGCGAACCTACAAAATTCCGGCCGCTTATCGGTCAGCAAGACCGAAGGATTGAACCGGCACAGAACAAATCGGTCTTCTTCAATTTTTCCCGATCTCGAAACTATTTTTCCCGATTCTGAAAATCAATATAGCTATATAAGGTCACCTTCGCGCCAATATTTGATTTTAATGGGTTTGGGTGATATTCTGAAATACAGCTGCTTACCGGTACTGGTATTTATAGCCGGCAATTCCTTTGCACAGTCTGAGGATAAAGTGGTAGAAATGGACAGCGTAGTGGTTGCTACCGGGCAATACCGTCCACAATCAGTAAAAAATTCTGTTTTTAATATAAAGGTTATTTCCGCAGAGGAAATAAAAGCAAAAGCCCCTGTAAACCTGCTCCAGGTATTAAATACACAGGCAGGCATTCGCATCAGTAATGATAATACATTAGGCGTAGCGGATATAGAGCTGATGGGTATGAGCGGGCGCGGCGTAAAGATCTTACTGGATGGAGTACCTCTCACCGACCGTAACGATATGCGGGAAAGCCTGGGCCAGATCGACGTGCAGAACATTGAGCGCATTGAAATTGTAGAAGGCCCTATGAGTGTTATTTACGGTTCTGATGCGTTGGCGGGCGTTATTAATATCATTACCAAAAGAATTAGGGGCAATCATTTCAGCGCAGGTGCCCGTGTGCAGGAAGAAACTGCCGGTGATGAATACAGCTTCCTGGGTAACAAGGGTGCACACCTGCAATCTTTAAATGCAGCCTTTGGCAAAAATGCGTTTTTCATTAACGGCGGGTTTACACATACCGATCATGAAGGGTTTGGAGGAGATGCATACGGAAGAGCTAAGAGCTGGAAGCCAAAAGAACAGTATTTAGGAAATATTATAGCCGGCATCCGCACTGAAAAAAATACGGTGTATTACAGGCTGGATGGTTTAGATGAGACCATTACTTCAAAAGGGGAGATCAATATGGGTAATTATAAAGCTACCGATCAGCGTTATATTACACGTCGCTGGATGCACCAGTTGCAGGATGACTGGAGCATCAGTAATAAATGGCGCCTGAATACAGCTTTGTCTTATACGGATTACAGCCGCCGCACCAGAACCACAAGGCACGACTTTACTACCGGCACAAATGAGTTGACGGCCGGTACCGGTGAACAGGATACGGCAAAATTTACAACACTGTTCTTCAGAACACAGGCTTATTACAGGGTTAATGACCGATTGTCTTTTCAGCCTGGCATTGAGATCAACCACAATGGGGCATCCGGACAAAGAATAGAGGGTTCGCCCACCATTAATGATTTTGCACTTTTTGCTTCAGCAGAATGGAAACCATTAAGCTGGTTGATATTACGCCCGGGATTAAGAGCTATAAAAAACTCGGTATATGATGCACCGCCTGTTGTGCCCGCATTAAACACCAAGATCAGTTTAACAGAAGATCTGGATTTAAGACTTTCTTATGCAAAGGGTTACCGGGCACCTGCTCTTCGGGAGCTGTACTTCGATTTTGTGGATGCCAACCATTCCATCTTTGGTAATAAAGACCTAAAAGCCGAAACTTCCAACAGTTTCAACGGTTCCCTGAACTGGCAGTATAAAAATGACCGGATAAAAGCTACCAGTGTGTTAAGCGGGTTTTATAATGTGTTTGATGACCTGATCGATTATGCAGTAGATCCCTCTGATAATAAAACCACACGCCTGTTTAACGTATCTAAATTTAAAACAACCGGTATTTCTTTTGAACAAAGTTTCCTGTATAACCAATGGCAGGTAAATGCAGGCTTATTATACGTAGGCCGTTATAACGATTTAAGCGATGAAGATGGCTTAAGTGAGAATGTACCCCGGTTCAACTGGTCGCCGGAGGTAAATGCCAACGTTTTTTATACCATCCCTAAAATAAACACCAGCCTGGCGCTGATGTATAAATTCACCGGTGCGCGTGATGGATACCAGCTATCGGGCACCAGCGCTAACGATGTAGTGCTTACCAAGGTAAATGCCTACCATTGGATGGATTTTACAGCCACAAAAATCTTTCTTAAAATAGTTACCGTACAGGCCGGCGTAAAAAATATTTTCGACATCAAAAATATCAACAGCACCGCCACCAGCGGCGGGGCGCACAGCACCGGAGGACCGCTGCCCATCAGCTATGGCAGGTCTTACTTCCTAGGGCTGGCGTACCAGTTTTTTAAAAAATAAACAACAGACAATATGAGGAAAATTTTAATGATTTCGGTAACAGTAGCTGCACTTGCTTCTTGCAGTAAGGATAAAGACCCGCTGATTATTGTGCCGCCATCCAGTGGCTCATCACTAACGTTAGACGGAGGGAATGGCGGAGCTTCAGCGGAAAACTCAGTTTACGTGGATTTTAGCACAGATAAACAAACTCCTGTAAAAAGAAATAGCTGGGATCTGGGATTTTATTGTGGAAGTAACTTTAGGGTTATATTGAACAATACAAAAGTTGCTTTTGCAAAGGTTACAAATAAAACAGATATCAATGCCGTTGGTGTGGCTGATACTTCAGGTGTACAGTTAATATTTAATCACGCTTCTCCACAACCACTAACTTCTGGGCTAATTGATGATCTCAGTGGAGATTTGAATAAAACAGTTATTCCTGCAATTTCTGCAGCAGATGCAGAGAATAAAGTTGTGATTATAAACAGGTGGAACGATGTAAGCGACCTTAAGGATTCCAACTTTGTAAAGGTGCGGATTCTGCAACATGGATCAGGCTATACTTTGCAATATGCGTTGTTGAACTCCTCAACCTATAAAACATTGGAGATTTCAAAAAATGATGAACACGATTTCGTTTATGCAAGTTTCACCACAAATAATGTAGTTAACGTTTCCCCTGCTATAAACGATTGGGATATACAATGGGGATATTCGACATATAAAACCAATTTCGGTGTAGATGTAATCTATCCTTTTTCTGATTTAGTAACTATTAATACGCAAGGTGGTGTTCAGGCTTTTCAAGCATTATATTCTGATGAAACCACGGCTGCAGAGGCTTTTACTAAGTTTAATAAAGATAGTGTGGCGAAATATACATTTTCAGGTGACAGATGGACAATTGGAAGCAATTGGAGGCTTACTGTAGGGTCAGGAGGAGAAACTGCAGGAATCAGGAAAAACAGATTCTATATAATAAAAGACGCTGCCGGAAACGTGTACAAATTAAAATTCATTGCGATGGGTGTTGGCTCTGATAGTGGAGAACGCGGTAAACCTCAAATTCAATATGAATTAATTAAGTAATTTTAAATTTAATCTTCAAACGATCAAAAACGATTCAATGAATAAATTATTAGGGATAGCTATAGCTGCGATGTTCTCAGCTCCTGCCATAGCTCAAAACGGAAAAGAAAACATCGATAAGATCTGCGGCTGTTTTGAAGTAAGCTTTAAATATGCAGAAACCTTTGCCCCGGAAAAAGACTATAAGTTCCACGACCGGGAGCAGATCATGGGCGTTACTGAGCTGGCCCTGCCGCTGGTAAATACAGATAAAAAAGTAGTGATCCAGCACCTGCTGGTGATGGGCAACGGTACCATTGTAAAACACTGGCGGGAAGACTGGACCTATGAAAATCCGGTGCAATGGGTGTATAAAGGCGATAAGGTTTGGGAGAAAGTAACCCTGCCCGCTGCAGATGTAAAGGGCAAATGGTCACAATCTGTATGGGAGGTAACCGATGCTCCCCGCTACCAGGGCAGCGCTCCCTGGCAGTTGGTAAACGGGCACATGATCTGGGAAAATACGGCGGATGCCCCGCTGCCCAGGAGGGAATACACACAGCGGTCCGACTATAATATCCTGAACCGTACCAACCGGCTGGTGATCACTGATAAAGGGTATGACCATAACCAGGACAATAAAAAGATCATCCGCGCCAATGGAACGGATAAGCTGCTGGTGGAAGAACGGGGGCTGAACGGCTATGAAAGAGTAGATAAAGAAGATTGCGCTGCCGGTGAAAAATACTGGGAAGAATACAAAGGATTTTGGCTGGCTTTGGAGCAGGAATGGGAAAAAGTGCTGAATGCCAAAAACCAGATCAGGCTAACGGAAAAAGTGGGAGACGAAGACCTGATGACCCGGCTGTTTTCTATGGCCGATGAATGGAAGGAAAAGAAGCTGACCGCCTCAGATGTCAATG
>DASVMC010000216.1:0-2728 GCA_036384555.1 Niabella sp.
CCCGGACAGCATTGCCCAGGAGCGAGGTAGCGCTTCCGCCCGGGAAATATTTTTCAAACGCAGGGTTTTCCGCCGGATAGTAATTGACCCCGCCGAAATAGGTCCCTGCCCAGATGCCGCCTTCCCGGTCGCGGAAGAACGAGTATACTGCATTATCGCTGATTGCATAGGGGTTACTATAATCCTTTTTTAAATTGGTAAAGCGGTTCTCCTGTGTATTGTAAATGTAGATACCACTTTCAGATGCAACCCAGAATTCGTTATCTTTTGATCTTGCAAAGTCACGTGCGAAAATTGCTGTTTTATCCTGGTTGTAGATCAGTAGGTCCTCATAACAACGATCATTGATATTGAATTTTTTTATTCCCTGATTAGAGGTGCCGATCAGAAAGTATCCCTGCCCGGTCTCAAATATCCGTTCGATCCACCTGGAAACAGGTATACCCGAATGCGAAAAAACCGAATAATAGGTGAAGGTTTCGGTTTGCGGATCATAGTTCCCGATCTCTCCGTACATGTTCGCCACCCATAGCTGGTTATTGGCAGAGATCGTTAGTGTGGAACAATGCTGGAGTTTATCTCCGGTAAACGCCCGTATCTTTTTTGTAGCCGGTTGGTATTGATACAGCTGCAGGCCCACGATGAACCAGATCGTACCATTGTTGTCTTCCGCTATCGATCTGATCTGGGCCTTGGGCGTTCCTGCTAAAAAGGAAAATTTTTCAGATCCGGCATCCAGCTGGTAAAGGCCATGCTCCGTTCCCACCCAGATGATCCCGTTGCTGCCTTCATATAGTTTCCACACCGAATTGTTTCCCAGGCTGGTACTGTCATCCTGCCTGTTCCTGAAGATCTTGAAATTGTAGCCATCAAACCGATCGAGGCCATCTTTGGTCCCTATCCAGATAAAACCCTTGCTGTCCTGTATAACGCAGGTGGCCGTATTATTCGACAGACCATTCTCCACCTGGAAATGCTCAAAATAATATTGCTGTGCTTTTGAGGAGAACATCAGCAGGAAAAATGTAAATAAAAAACAGGTCCGGCGAATCTTCAATCGAAACAGATTTTTTTCAAACCTACATAAAATTTTTTTCTCTTTAAAGGCACCGGCCATCCGGAGCAGGGATTCTGTAAAAAAGCCTGAAAAACAGATAGGGGATGGTCTGGTAACAGCCGCTGAAAATTGAGACGATTTGTAGAAATTCTGAAACAAATTAATAGGGAAGGGACAGCTTTCAAATGTAGCTTTGATGCGTCCCTGTTGTTGCTTGCATTGCGGGTAAACTAATAATTAACGGTATTACGTAGCCGGGTCTTTATTAAAGACCACTGTATGGCGTAGTAAATAATTTTAACGATCATAATAAAATGTTGTATGAAAATCTACTTGTTAAAAAGAAATCAATTTTTTCACTGCTCCGTAAAATTGATTTTGATCCTTGCACTGATGTGCTCGTTTACAAATGTATTTGCACAGGTAAACACCATCACAGGAAAAGTAACCGATAATAATGGAGCGCCGCTTAATACGGTAAGTGTTGTGGTAAAAGGTACCACCCGTGCAGTTGGTACGAATGAAGCGGGCACGTATACGATAGACGCTGCCCCGGGTGAAACCATAACATTCAGCTCTATAGGCTTTACATCAAAAGATGTGCTGGTAGGGGAGCAAAAAGCAATCAATGTACAACTGTCCATTGCTTCTGTCGATTTAAATGAAGTAGTAGTAGTGGGCTATGGTACGCAGTTAAAAAAAGACCTGACAGGTGCCGTTTCTGTTATAAAATCAGAAGATGTGAAAAAGCGGCAGGCTACAACAGTGGCTCAGGCTTTGCAGGGGCTGGCTACGGGTATAAAAGTACGGGGCGGTGGTCAGCCGGGATCGGAGGCACAGATACAGATACGGGGCATTAAAAATGTTAGCGGTACTAATCCGTTGTATGTAATAGATGGACTGATTACAACCGCCAACCGTGATTTCAACCCGGAAGATATTGAGTCGATACAGATATTAAAGGATGCTTCTGCAGCAGCCATTTACGGTTCACGGGCCGCAAACGGGGTGATTATCATTACCACTAAAAAAGGAAAATCGGGCCCGATGAAAATAGAAGCATCTGCCAACTATACGGTACAGACGATGCCAAGGTATAAACTAATGGATACCCGTGAATTTATGCCGCTCAATTACCAGGCCTATGATAATGCCGGCGCAGCCCGGCAGCAACTGGATTCTGCTGTGAACACAGACTGGCAGGATGTTGCTTTCAGGACCGGTAATATCAGGGATCTGAATATGAGTTTCTCCGGCGGAGGAAACAGTGGCTCCTATTTTGTTTCCGGCGGATACTTTGGGAATAAGGGAACCGTGATCAGCACCGGATTTGACCGGTACAACCTGAGAGTAAATACACAGGGAACGAAAGGGATCTTTAGTATTGGTGAGAACCTGGCGATCAGTAATGCGAAAACAGATGAAATGAACGGCAATCCAATTATTGATGTAATCCGGTTACTGCCCACTATTCCTGTGTATGATGCAAGCCATCCCGGCGGTTATGGATACGGAGATGAGAGAAAGGCCCGGACATTTGGTACCAACCCATTAGCCATCGCGAACCTTATTGATGAAACCAACGAGAACCTTCGGTTGAGAGGAAACCTGTGGTCAGAGCTAAAACTGGCAAAATTCCTGACTTATCGCCTGAACCTGGGGTATGAAACC
>DASVMC010000217.1:0-4114 GCA_036384555.1 Niabella sp.
TTTGCTGATTTCTACATTTTATTAACCAGTTTTAACAGTTTAGCCCCATATCGACCCCCTGCAAATCAGAGCTCCTGCTTCAGCAAGCGCATCATGACTTGCTCACGATCACAGTAAGTTTTTTCACCTGAAGGCCCCTTATCACCCAGAGTAAATAAAATAGATTTTAAATTCTTGAAAATGACAGCACATTGTCAGGCTGAGCTTGACAAAGCCTTGAGCAATGCCTTTCGCCAAGCCCAGGACGACATTGAAATGACGAAAGGGTGACTGTTATTACCCCATAGGTTTTTCAACATAGAAAGACTTGAAATACTAATTTGAAAAAGCTATTTCTTACTCTTCATTATGAAAATACAGCTTATAAAACCGCCCTTTATCGTCCTCGCCGTGCTCGATCATGTTCCGGTCGCCGTGGATATAAATATGAAAATTCTTATCCAGCTTGATCACACTTTTGTATGCCCGGTTTTGCCGCTTCACCGCTGCGGGGGAAATGGAAAAGTTGTCAGCTATTTCAATATCCCGCTCGGCGGAATAGTGCTGTTTATACCGGTCGAAGCTTTCCACATATTCTTTATGGTGCAGCACCTCGTTATTAAAGGTTTCCTGGTCAAAATGCTGCTTTTCCTTAAAAAAGTTGAGGCTGCGGTTGAGCAGGTCCGCCTGATCGGCCTTGGTTACGTTGTATTGTTCCGGTAAATGGTCGACCACGTAGGATTTATACAGCGCCATGGTACTTTCGGTGTTGAAATACTGGTCCTGCCGCTGCTGGATCCGCAGAAAGCTGTCCGTCCAGTAACGGGCCTCCGGCGATTTATTTTTTGTATCCACGATAGAAATAATATACCCGTTCTCCTTGTCGGTATTAAAGATCATGCAGCCTTTGTCCAGTTTGTTGATGTTGATGCCCTCCTCGCTTTCCACTTCAAAAGCGTCTTCCACAGGAAATACTTTTAAAAAAGGCTCCTTATTTTCCGATTTGAACAGCCCGATGGCATCTACTGTTTCGCCGTTTAGCAACCCTTCTTTAAAATACACCACATAGAACTCGCCCCCTTTAATGCCGGGGTGCGTTCCCTGGTTGTACAGGTGCTGGGCCAGGTTCTTGGATTGTGCCAGGGTCTGTTCCGGTTTTTCAAAAATGGCAGAAATATAGTTCCACGCCTCATTGGTGCTGATATGCCCCTCGCTGTAGAACTGGAAATATTCTTCCGACTTAAAAGGATTCAGAAAATAGCGGGTCATCAAATCCTTTACCTCCGGGTCCACCGCCAGTTCCTTTTTGGAAAGCGTCAGGTATTCATCTTCCGATTGATTGCCCACTTTATGCACGGCGATATGGGTAATAGCCGATCCTTCAAAATACTGCATGCTGCTGTTTTAAACGGGCCGTAAAGTAATGCAAAAAGGGGAAAGTTGACAATTTGCTATCAGGGGTAATTGGTGTCACCCTTTTACCTTTCTTTTTTACTGTTTATTGTTTAGTGCGATGAATACGGCACTCATTCTTCGCACATTTTGCGTATATAAACTTGCTGTTGCGGAGAATATATTGTATATTCATTGTACAAAATGCGGAGCATGTACATCTATCAACTCAAAAAATGGCCTCATTTTCACTGGAACACAGAAGAGATCATCTCTCTGCTGGTAGCTGTACGCTACCAGCAAGGCCGGCTTTTGGGTAGAATGGAAGGGCTGGGGTTTACCCTTCGGGAAGAAGCAACCTTGCAAATGCTTACAATGGATGTGCTCAAATCCAGTGAAATTGAAGGAGAAGTGTTGGATCCCGAACAGGTACGGTCTTCTATTGCCCGGCGTTTGGGGATGGATATAGCAGGGCTGATACCCGCTGACCGTAATGTGGAGGGTGTTGTGGAAATGATGCTGAACGCTACACAACAATACAAGCAGCCGCTTACTGAAGACCGGCTTTTTGATTGGCATGCTTCTTTATTCCCCACAGGGCGTAGCGGAATGCACCGGATTGTTACAGGAAAATGGCGGGATAACCTCCCCAACGATCCTATGCAGGTAGTCTCTGGCCCTATGGGACGAGAAACGGTCCATTTTCAGGCACCGGATTCCGAAAGTGTTTCTGTTGAAATGAACGCCTTTCTGGAGTGGTTCAATTCGCCGGAAAAAACAGATCCGGTGTTAAAAGCAGCGATTGCGCACCTGTGGTTTGTTACCATACATCCGTTTGATGATGGGAATGGCCGTATTGCCCGGGCTATTACAGATATGCTGCTGGCCCGTGCAGATAAAACACAACAGCGGTTTTACAGCATGTCTACCCAAATCCGGGCAGAACGTAAAGCATATTATGATATATTGGAAGAAACCCAAAAAGGTACAATGGATATAACCAAATGGATGGGCTGGTTCCTTGGCTGCCTGGGTCGTGCCATTGATGCAGCGGATACAACATTGGCAGGAGTAATAAAAAAAGCCAAATTTTGGGAGCAGCCAGCTACGCATACCCTTAACGACCGGCAAAAGCTTATGTTGAATAAATTGCTGGATGGCTTTCATGGTAAGCTCAGTTCCTCCAAATGGGCAAAAATTACGAAAACATCACAGGACACAGCAATAAGGGATATTCAGGATCTGATAAACCGGCAGCTCCTGGCCAAAGAACCCGCCGGGGGCAGAAGTACCAGTTACCTGTTAAAGGAGGTTCCGTCACAACCTGCATCACTTAGCAATGATTAAAGACAGTACAAAACACAAAAAACTTAAGAAATGATAAACGATACTAAAATACAATTACAGCCGACAGTGGTCGCTGACCTGGAACGGTTCTTTATCTTTCAACTGGATAAAGAAGCGATCCATCTGGCAGCCTTTACCCCTAAAGATCCAACAGATAAAGAAGCCTACTTAACTAAGTATACAAAATTACTGAGCGAGCCTACGGTACATATGCGCACCATTCTGGTAGATAATAGTATTGTTGGCAGTATTTCCAAATTTGAACTGGAAGGAGATGCAGAGATCACCTACTGGATCGACCGGGATTTCTGGGGCAAAGGGATTGGTACAGCAGCGCTGAAAAACTTCCTGACGCTTGAAAATACCCGTCCCATTTTCGGGCGGGTGGCCTTTGATAATTTCGGTTCCCAAAGGGTTTTAGAGAAAAGCGGCTTTGTAAGAATCGGCAGGGATAAAGGTTTTGCCAATGCACGTCAGGCCGAAATAGAGGAGTTTATTTATAAGCTGACCTGAAGTTGACGTATGAAATACTGTCACACTGAGTTTTTATTTGCGTACGAAAACATGTAAAGGAACAAAAACAAATGACAGACAATGATCAGATCAAACGTTTACTTGTTCCCCTAGAAACAATATTTACTATATCCAGTCATTTGCTGAACCGGCACCTTGGAATAGTATAGATAATTTTACATCCACTCAGAAAGATTTGTAAGCGGGATCCGCAGGAACAAAAATCTCCTTCCCAGCTGCATAGATCTTCCCCCAGCTACATAGGCTGTCTAAGATCGGTACCAGATCCAGCCCCTTATTGGTCAACATATATTTTATGCCGGCCGGAACCGTACCCGCTATTTCCCTTTTTACTACAATGGCATGCGTTTCCAGTTCTTTTAATTGCCGTGCCAACACCGTTTCGGAAATAGCCGGCAGCTTTTGCTTTAAAAGATGGAAGCGGTTGTTGCCCTGGGAAATGTAATAAATGATTTGCGACTTCCACCGGCCACTTACGATGCTGATAGCGGAGTTGCGCTCACAGGTCTCAAATAAAAATTGCTCGTTGATATAATTGGAAGACTGCTTTTTTCTCATACATAAGGAATGAAGGCTAACAATTTTGTTAGTCATTGTTTATAGAAGGATGAATAAAGAACTTTGATCAAAAATACGAAATATGAAAATCAGTATCTACATAGCCGCATCAGCAAACGGATTGATCTCTAACTCAAGAAATGTACCCGACTGGCTTTCTCCCGAATACGGCACCGGGATGATGGCTATTTGCCGGGAGTATAAGGCCGTGGTCATGGGCCGGGTCACTTATGATATTCTTGCACCGGATTATCTGCCACTTACTAATGAAGGAACAACGGTTGTGTTAACGACCAACGAAGAT
>DASVMC010000218.1:0-9356 GCA_036384555.1 Niabella sp.
TGCGTTACGCGATCGGGGTTTCATGCGCATGGTTTTTAGTTTATGAGCCCGGCCTGCCGGGAAAAGGGGCGTAAAGATGCGATAAAATTTTCCTATTTCGGAGAGAATAGTAAAACCGATAATTAAAAATTTTTTTAAAAAAGTTTTTAATTATTTTAATAAGTTTCTTAAGTTTGTGTTAACAATTAGATAATGCAAAAACGATTGCAATATAAACATTTGATTTTTAGAGAGTTTTATTATTCTAACTCACTTTCCTGTGCTGAATTAAGTGCCCGTATTGGGAAAAGCATCCCGCTTACGACTCAGATATTGAACGATCTGATGGAAGAAGGCATCGTGGAAGAGGAAGGGCTGGCCCCGTCAAACGGCGGCAGGCGTCCCCTGATGTATTCCATAAAAAAAGAGGCGATGTATGTGGTGGCGGTGGCTATGGACCAGATGGTAACCCGGGTGGCCGTTATCGGTTTTGACAATAAGCCTATAGGAATACCGCTGCATTTTGACCTGACGCTGGCAGATAATCCTGATGCTTTAACCCAGTTAAAAGATGCCATTGAAACGACGCTTAAGAAGTCGAAAGTGCCCCGGAAAAAAATACTGGGGGTGGGTATTGGTATGCCCGGCTTTATTGATGCCCGTAAAGGCATTAACTATTCTTTTCTTTCCACAGACAATAGCGGCAGTATTTCCGCCTATTTACATAAAGAATTAGGCGTACCGGTCTATATTGATAATGATTCGAGCATCATTGCACTGGCAGAGCATCATTTTGGTGCAGCAATGGGTGTAAAAAATTCGATGGTGATCAACATTGGCTGGGGAATTGGCCTGGGCCTGATTTTAAATGACCAGTTATACAGGGGGGAAAACGGTTTTGCCGGCGAGTTCAGCCACATCCCGATGTATGATAATAATAAACTCTGCTCCTGCGGGAAAAGGGGGTGCCTGGAAACGGAAACATCCTTAAAAGTAGTAATTGAAAAAGCAGAACAGGGGCTGAAGAAGAAGGGCGTTTCAAGTTGTTTGAAAAAAGATTTCAGAACAGGGCTTATTGAGAACGACTGGCACGCGATTGTAAAGGCTGCACAGTCGGGCGATGAATATGTTATCCGGTTACTGACTGCTGCAGGGTATGATATCGGCCGGGGAGTTGCCATTTTAATTCACCTCTTCAATCCTGAAGTAGTGGTGCTAAGCGGCAGGGGCTCACAGGTAGGCCGTCTCTGGCAGGCCCCGGTATTACAGGCTGTAAACGAACACTGCATCCCGCGGCTGGCGGGCAATACGGTTATAAAGGTTTCCAATATCGGGTACAGGGCAGAGTTGATCGGAGCCGCTGCACTGGTTCTGGAGAACCTTGTAAGGAGTAAAGAAAAACTGCGAACACCAAGACCTCAACCAAATAGTATATCAACAGTTTAAACTTTTTAAAAAAGAGAAAATGAAGAAGAAAAAAATTCTGTTCGTATTCCTTGCAATGCTGATCAGTTGCGGGAGCCTGCTGGCGCAGGTAAAACATACGATTACCGGTGTTGTAACCGATGCAGACGGGAAACCGGTTCCGGGGGTTACAATTACTGTCAAGGGAACCGCAACAGCTGTGTCTACGGATGAGAACGGCCATTACAGCATTCAGGCAGATAACAGCGCTGTGCTGGAAGCATCCTCCGTAGGGTATGTTGACCAGGACATAAAAATAGGCGGTAATGACACTGTAAATATTACCCTTGTTTCCACCGGAGGTAAAACTGAAGGAGAAGTAGTCGTTACGGCGTTAGGCATTAAACGGGAAAGGAAATCTTTAGGATATGCCGTGCAGGAAGTAAAAGGGCAGGCTTTAGTGGAAGCACGCGAGCCTAACCTGGTAAACGATCTGTCCGGTAAAGTAGCGGGATTACAGGTTGTACGCTCCGGAAATGGCGTAAGCGGTTCCTCCCAGATAGTGCTAAGAGGCAACAACTCTTTATCGGGTTTGTCGCAGCCTCTGATCGTAGTTGATGGAATTCCGATAAGTAATGCTACGGGCCGTGCTAATAATAATAATGATTTCTGGAACCCGACCCTAGATATGGGAAACGGCCTGAGTGATATAAACGCAGACGATATTGAAAGTATATCTGTGCTCAAAGGCCCTGCTGCAGCCGGTCTTTACGGATCATTAGGTGGAAATGGTGTGATCTTGATCACTACAAAAAGCGGTAAAAAACAGCAAGGTCTGGGAATTACAGTATCTTCATCAGTCGGGTTCTCCAGTATCTTCACCAATCCGGAAATACAAAGTGCTTATGGTCAGGGAAGCAATGGACTGTTTAATGCTACATCGCCCTTAAGCTGGGGCCCGGAAATTACCGGTCAAACTGTTACGGATTGGACGGGTGCAAGCGTTCCAATGCATGCTTATAATAATGTTGATAATTATTTTCAGACGGGTATAGCGTCTAACCAGAATGTATCCTTCCAGCAACAGTTTGGAGGAACATCTATTTATACTTCGTATAACCGTATGGATAACAAGGATATTGTACCGGGTTCCAAACTGGTGCGTAATAATATTACCACCAGAGCAACCACTAAATTTGGAAAAGATGAACATTGGTCTTTGGATGCAAAAGTGCAGTTTGTTAACGCCACTGCCAATAACCGGCCGTTAGTAGGACAAAATGTAAATAATGCCTTTGCTACAGCTTATAATCTGCCCCGCTCATTAGATATTACGAGTTTTAGCAATGCAGTGGATGCTGCAGGTAATATGATCTGGTATCAGCCAGGCAATAATATGAACCCTTACTGGAGCAGGCAATATAATCTGAATAATGATACCCGGAACCGTTTCCTGATGAACGGTACTTTAAAACACCAGTTTACAGACTGGTTAACCGGTGAGATCAGCGGTGGTGCTGATATGTATACAACGAATACGGAAAACAAATTATACGCGGGCAGCCCTGGCAATCTTACAGGCAGTTATGGTTTGGGAAAGCAAACCTATCGTCAAACCAATTTCAGTACGATGTTTACCGCTAAAAAAGACAACCTGTTTGGTAAATTAGGTGGTTCCGTTATGGTAGGTGGTAACCTGATGGCCTGGGAAAATTCATCACTTAGTGCCAGTGCTGCTTCCCTGAAAGTGCCCAACCTGTTTTCCGTAACAAATTCGACCGGAAATCCTTCTATCAGTCAGGGTTATTCGCAGAAAAAGATTAATTCGGCCTATGGCTCTGTTGAGCTGAACTATGACGGCTACTTATTTGTGAACGGAACTTTCAGAAATGATTGGTCCTCCACTTTAAGTAAATTCAACAGATCCTTTTTCTATCCTCAGATTGGCTTGTCTTATGTCATTACAGATATGATTACCCGCAATGGGGGCAGCCTTCCCGGCTGGCTGAGCTTTGCAAAACTGAGAGGTACTTACGCACAGGCGGGTAGTGACCTGGATCCTTACCAGTTGTATAATACGTATTTTATCGGAAATGATCCGAATACCAATACGATTGCTTGGAGAAATACTACTTTGTATAATGACAGTGTTAAAGCTCAATTAATGAAATCACTGGAAGCCGGTTTGGAAATGCGCTTCTTCCAAAGCCGTTTTGGTATTGATTTGTCTGTTTATAAAACCAATACAACAAACCAGCTGATTGACCTGCCAATGGATCCATTAAGTGGGTACAATGCCAGGAAAATAAATGCAGGGAATGTACAGAATGCTGGTATTGAATTAGTGGCCGATGCAAAGATTTTAACACGGGCCGATGCGTTAAACTGGAATATTGCCGTAAACTATTCTCATAATAACAACCTGATAAAGTCCATTTATCCGGGTGTACCTAAATATCAGATTCCGGGAGGCAGTTTTGATGATATTCAAATACTGGCAGTAGAAGGGGAGAAATTTGGTGAAATTTACGGGACCCAGTTTGCCAGGGTAACGGATGAAGGCAGCTCCAGCTACGGACAACTGTTACTAAGTGCCACGGGTCTGCCGCAGGTAGCAAATGGCGGAGACAGGGTACGATTGGGCAATCAGCAAGCAACTGGCTTATTGGGGGTTACCAACTCATTTGCTTACAAAAACTTTGGATTATCCTTCCAGGTAGATGCACGCTTTGGCGGTAAAATATTTTCAGGAACACTGGCTGCAATGGAGCGGAGCGGAACCGCAGGAATGACGGTTATTAACGGCTCCCGTGATTCTATGATTGTAAATGGTGTTATTTTAAATGAAACCACAAAGCAATATGAGCCCAATACAAAAAAAGTATCTGCGCAGCAATATTGGGGCGCCATGGCTGGGAATGGTAATATAGGGATAACAGAAGCAAATCTGTATGATGCATCCAATGTCCGCATCAGAAATATTCAACTGAGTTATAACTTTCCTAAAAAGATGCTTTCCGGCAGCTTTATTCAAAGAGCGGCTGTTTCAGTATCCTGCAATAATGTATGGTTAATTTCCAGTCATATGCATGGTGTTGATCCTGAATCAGTATATGCAACAGGTACACCTGCCGTGGGATTTGAAAACGGAAGTGCTCCTACATCAAGAACCTTTTTTGTCAATTTTACTTTAGGGTTCTAATGTTTAACAATTTAATTCTGAAAGAAATGAAGCAAATAATAAAAAAAACGGCCATACTTACAACAGTGACGCTACTAGCAGCATCCTGCAAAAAGTTTGAACAAATTAATACAGACCCGGTTGCTGCAAACACTGACCAGGTTCAGGTGGAGTATTTTATCGACTATTCCATTGTACATGCGCAGCAGAACCCGGATGTTTCGGAAAGAGGATTTATTTTATACTGGCAGGCAGCAGGCCATCAGATCGGTGATGCTGATGGGGCTACTTTCTCACAGGCAGGTTATAACGACGGATGGCTGACTAACTATTATAATAATCAGTCCGGCGCACTGAACTATGCCAATAGTGCTATAGATGTGGCTAATCAGCAGATTGCCAATAAAACAGATAAAGTATACACCAATAACTTTTTACAGATCGCCCGTATCTGGCGTGCTTATCTGCTGAGCGAAATGAGTGATTCCTTTGGGCCAATGCCTATAGAAGGCTTCCAGGGAGCAAACCCGGAATTTAAAGATGTAAAATCAGTCTATTACTATATGCTGGATGAGTTGAAAGATGCCAGCTCCAAGTTAGATATTGCGGTAGAAACACCGGCAGGTGTTAAAGCGAATGATCCGGTTTATGCATTTGATTTTTCAAAATGGCAGGCTTATGCCAACTCTTTGCGATTGCGGTTATCGATGCGGTTATCAGAAGTGGATCCTGCAAAAGCAAAAGCAGAATTTGAGGATGCTGCTAAAGGTGCTTTGCTTACAGATAATACCCAGATTTTTCAGGTACAGGAAAAACCAGGCTGGGATGACCTTTCGGGAGTATATACCCGCTGCTGGTACCTGCTGCCTGAGGGAGTTACGTTTGATAACCTGGTTAAAAATCTGGGAGGCATTAAGTCCGAAGCCCAGCTTCCGAGTATTGTAACTGATGCTACGAAACGCGCTCAGGCTATTGCCAATATTAAGCCGGCCAATTATGCAGGACAATATTTACCTGTACAGCTCACTACAAAAACCAATAATCCTACATCAGCCTATTGGCTCGATGGGCTGCCCTACACGATAGACCCAAGGGCTTATCAGATATTTTATATGCCCGGTAATAGTTCTGATCCGTCCTTTCCAAGTGGAACCTGTGGCGCTGTTGATGCAGGTACAGTTGACACACTTAAAGACCTGAGCGGGAAAAAAGTAAAGGGAATGGATGCAAAATTTACCTGGAATCCTATTCCCGACGGAGATTGGGGGGCAAAGGGCGGCGTTGTAAATGCAATCAATCCTTTTGTAAGTATAGGCAACTCTAATGGTAAGGTTCCCAGCTTGAAGAACCAGTTCAGAACTCAAAATGCCAAACGTGTGTTCTTTGCACCATGGGAGACCTATTTTCTGCTGGCTGAAGGTGCTGTTCGTGGTTGGTCTACTCCAGTGGATGGGAAGACTGCTTATGAAAAAGGCATCTCCAGCAGTTTCGAATACTGGGGTGTTGCCAGCTACCTTTCCGCTTATCTTACATCAACAGATTATAACAGAGCCGGTACATCAGTAAGCTGGAGTCATACTGCTGAACCAGGAGCATTTCATAATATGAACTATGTTGACGGTATGAGTGGTACTGCAGGTACTGTTAATATAAACTACCCTGTTAATAATTTGTATAAAGGAGGCACTGTCAGAAACGATCTTCTTACAAAAATTATTACACAAAAATTTATTGCACAAACTCCCTGGCTGCCATTGGAAACATGGAGTGATCATAGAAGACTGGGGCTGCCCTTTTTTGAAAACGTAGTTCTTGAAAGTCCTATCACAACTTTGCCAGGCTTAACAGCATCAAATTATACAACAAGTAGTGTTAAGTTCTTCCCGCAGCGGTTGAAGTATCCTTCAAGTCTGCAGAACAGTAATATCAACGGTTATAACCAGGCTGTGAGTGCTTTGGGTGGTACCGATGCTGTGCTGACGCCGCTATGGTGGGCACAACAGTAATAAATGACCTGTATTCTTAAGAGAACGGCCATCTTAGATGGCCGTTTTTTATTTCTGGCTGAGAAATGGCTGCTGTAATTACTCAAACGCCTCTTTAACCGGCAGGCCCCTCCAGCTTTGAGGGGCTTTCAGACCTAATAACCAGGCAATGGTGGCAGCGGTGTCATAAGTAATGATGGTGTTTTGTAAGGGGTATGATTTTTTGACCCCGGGTCCGCAAACCACCCAGGGGATCTGTACTTCATCAAGTGACTTGCCTCCATGTCCTTTACCTTTCCCTCCGTGGTCTGCCGTTACAATAATGATCGTTTCTGCTGCTATACCGGCAGCTTTTACCGCATTGACAATTTTACCAATGCGTGCATCTACCTGCTTTAATGCTGCATAATATTCCGGGGTACGGTGGCCAATGTTATGGCCTACACCATCCGGTTGATCAAGATGAACAAAAGTGAGGACCGGCTTTTTTGATTGAATGATCGCGGCAGCGGTATCGGCACAAAAATCATCACTATCCTTGCCTGCAATGCGGATGGTTGTAACTGCTTTTTCTATGAGCGGGTCAATGCCCTGCCAGCTATAGATGAGCGCAGATACGGCCTCCGGCTTTTGTTCCTTTAAAAGGCTGAAAACGGAGGGGAATAATCCATACCGGCTTGTGTCTGCTGAAGGTATTTCCGGAACAGCACTGTTCCACTCAGTATATCCATGTTCTGTAGGCCCGGCACCCATTAACAGGGAAGCCCAGTTAACGGCGCTGGAAGACGGCAGTACTGAGCGTGCTTTTAAAGACCAGGCTCCTTCCTGCATCAGTTTTTTTAAATGGGGCATATCAGCCTCCGGCAGGGCATAAGCGCCGAACCCATCACACCCGATCAATACTATATGTTTTATCCGGGCCGGCTGAGCACCGGCAACAACCATTAACAGCAACCCTGCCAGGGTTGCAAAAAATCTACCCATTTTTTATAACTTTATACCGTTTCAAATACGCCTGTTTGCCGGTTTTTACGAACGCGGTCAGCAGGAAAATACCGTCCGTTCATAGCTACATAAACGCCGTGGGGAAGGGATTGTACAAAAGCGATGGCACTGCCCAGGTTAAAAAACCCGTCGGAGCTGCCAAATTTAATAGGGATCATGGAACCGGTCAGTACTATGGTTTTGTTCTTTACCCGTTGTGCAATCAACTGCGCGGTTACAGACATTGTATCTGTACCGTGTGTAATAACGATCTGCTCTTCCTCGCTTTGCTCGCATTGGTAAGCAATTAATTCCCGGTCTTCATCGGTCATTTCAAGACTATCTACCATCATGAGTGTACGGATCTCGACAGGTACGGTATTCCGTCCTTTTTCAAGCAGCTCCTGCAGGTGCGTATCTTTAAAATACAATTCGCCGTTTAGCATATTATATTCCTTGTCGAAGGTGCCGCCGGTAATAAAAATTCGTATCGCCATAGTACAAAACTATTCTATTTCGACAGAATGGCTGTGTAAAACGGGAATAAATTTCTGTTTAAAGGGTAGTGTTCCTTAGCCTTGCTTCTTCCAGGTCCAGCTCATATTCTTTTTCTTTGATCAGCTCTTCGTCAAAGTTGCCGTTGATCCTGTAAGAGACCAGTTCACTGCGCCGTATGTCTATCAGCTCTAACAACAGGTCGTGAAAGCGTTCCAGCTTTTTGTCTTCAGCTATGGCGCCGGAACTGTCTTTTTGATTGTGCAATCTGTTTTGCGCTACTTCAATCATACGGCTATACCGGTTGCGTAAAATTTTAAGAGGCTCATTGCCCTGCAGTTCATGCACGTAATTGGAGTCAATATATTGTAAACAGGCCCGGGCCAACTGTAGTTTTAACTGTTCTTCTTCCCTTCTTCTCCTGGCATCACCGGTATCCTCTATTTTCAGCAACCGGATAATGGGTGTAATGGTCAGACCCTGAACAACCAGTGTTATAAGAATGACCGTAAACGTGATAAACAGGATCAGGTTCCGGTAAGGAAATTCTGTTTTGCCGGTCAGATAAAAAGGAATGGACAATGCAGCGGCAAGGGATACCACCCCCCGCATACCGCACCAGGCGATTAAAAATTTTTCCTTGGCGGAAGGCACATAGTACTGAGATTGATTTTTACGGGTCAGTTTTTCCCTGAGATAGGTGACGGCATAAACCCAGATGATCCGGATAATGATCACCGCAAGGCTGATGACCAGTCCATAGTACAATGCTTCTTTCACTGTATTGTGTGTAAAATTATTAACGATGTAAGGCATTTGCAGTCCTATGAGAATAAAAATGAACCCGTTTAACAAAAAGCCGATCGTATTCCAGATGCCGGCAAGATTCAGACGGGATGCGTACGTAAGCGTATCGTGCGCGTTGTAACTCAGAAAAAGTCCGCCGGTGACCACAGCCAGTACTCCTGAAAAATGCAGGGTTTCCGCTGCCAGGTACATTACATAAGGCGATACCAGCGTAAGCGCCGCGTCAATTACAGGAGTAGTAGGAAAATGCTTATGAATAATGGAGACAATATAGGCGATTGCCAAACCGATCAGGATGCCCATGCAGGATACCAGGAAAAAAGACTTTGTTGCATCCCAGAAGCTGAAGGTGTGTGTAAGCACCGCAGCCAGTGCAAATCGAAAGACAATAATACTGGAAGCATCATTTACAAGACTTTCGCCTTCCAGCAGGTTGACAACATCTTTCGGTACTTTTAGCCTGTTGAGCACCGATGTGGCTGCTACTGCATCGGGAGGAGAAATGATACCACCCAGCACAA
>DASVMC010000219.1:0-3101 GCA_036384555.1 Niabella sp.
ACTGTTCTTTACTATACCAGTGTCAGCTGTGTCGCCTGCGATGTAACCCCGCCCGAATATGGTATGACCTGCAAAGGCGATACGATCCGGGTCGCAAACTGGAGCGAGGTGACGGACAACAAGATCCTGGCCACCTGCGGGGATCGTTAGACGGCCGACCGCAGGTATTTCTTAAGCAGCATAAACTGCCCCAGGTGATAATGCACATGCTCTACCTGGCCCTGGAAATTTTTATAGGCACTGGAATGATCCGGCAAGATCGGGTCCTGTAATTTTTTTTCATCAAATTCCCTTATTACGGCAACCAGTTCTTCCGCAGAATGTAAATTGTCTCCTTTAACAGCTTCCAATCCTTTTCACAGCCGATTACGGGAGCGTTAAAACCGTTTTCATCATTTAAATGAGGCATCATTCTTTTCCCACGTCTTGCCACAGCGCGGTTCCAGTAGGTAATATGATGCACAATTCCCGCAATTGTGTTGGGTGTGAACGGTACTTTTACAGCAGCTTCCTGCCAGCTGACGTCAGCCAATGTATCGGCTACGTTCACATCTGTCCAGTTATCTCCAAAGTGTACTTCAAAAAGGTGATTGGCAATCCAATCGGTTAATTTAGGGGCTTCCATTAAAATAAGATTTTGACCACCAAAATAACTAAAGTTTTAAAAAAGAAGTTCCAATGTAATTTTAATGACATTACATTCGCTTATTATTGAAACTATTACCAATAAATCTTCCACAATGCGCCTGGTGCTTACCCTTGCTCTTGCCTTTTTCGCTCACTGCTTATTTGCTCAGACAAAATGGTACAATCCCCTGAACACAGAAGTGCCCGTTATCCAAAACCAGGGTTGGACCAACGAAATCGGAAAAACATTTACCCGACTGCCTGCCCGCGCAGAAAAGGAAGTGCGGAAACCGGTCTGGGAGCTTTCGCAGCAGACGGCAGGCCTGAGTATTCATTTTTATACCAATGCCCCGGAAATCACCATACGTTACGGGGTTACCGGCAGCCTTGCCATGAACCATATGCCCGCAACCGGCGTTTCCGGTATTGACCTGTATGCGATTGATGAAAATGGCGGATGGCACCGCGCCAGCGGCACTTACCGGTTTGCAGATACCATTTCTTACAGCTTCAAAAAACTTTTCACCGGCACTTTTCATAAAAAAGGGTTCGAATACCAGTTGTTCCTGCCGTTATATAACGGTGTAAAATGGATGGAGATCGGTATTCCCGAAAACAATTATTTCGAATTTGTTCCCCTGCTCAAAGAAAAACCCATTATCATTTACGGCACATCGATTGCGCAGGGAGGCTGCGCTTCAAGACCTGCCATGGGGTGGACCAACCTCTTATCGCGTAAGCTGGATTACCCCGTAATGAACCTTGCCTTTTCCGGCAACGGGCCTTTTGAAAAAGCAGTAGTAGACCTTATTAATGAGCAGGAGGCAAAGGCTTATGTATTCGATTGTCTTCCCAATATGGGTGCGCTATCGGACGATGAAGTGTACAAACGGGTGATCTATGGTGTAACCACCATTCGTAAACGGCATAAAGAGCCGATTTTGCTTACAGACCATATCGGATATTATAATGACGAAACGGATACTACAACCGGCAGCATCTGGAAACGGCTGAATGCCGTGCAGGAAAGAGCTTATAATGATCTGAAAAAACAAGGTGTTGCTCAATTGTATTACCTTACCAGGGCAGCTATTCATTTTCCGGCAGACGGTACGGTGGATTATGTACACCCAAATGATCTGGGTATGCAGGCTTATGCTGACGCCTATGAAAATATACTGCGTGAAATCCTGAGCATGCCTGCGGGCGCTACGGCCACTACCCGGGCTGTAAGCCAGCGCCGGGAAGCCAACGGCTATGAATGGAAGCAGCGGCATGAGCTGGAGCTGCAAATGAACGGGGAACAGCCTCCGGTAAACCTGATCATCGGCAACTCAATTGTCCATTACTGGGCAGGCCCACCTGAAGCCCACATTGCACGGGGAGAAAAAAGCTGGAATCAGTATTTAAACGATTTCCGGAATATGGGTTTTGGCTGGGACCGCATTGAGAACGTATTATGGCGCGTCTACCACGGGGAACTGGACGGTTTCAAAGCAAAAAATATCGTTTTAATGATCGGGACCAATAACATTGGCGGAAATACAGACGAAGATGTTGTAACCGGTATTGCTTTTTTACTGAAGCAGATACGGCTACGGCAGCCAGGGGCAGCTATAAAGCTGGTAGGCATTCTACCCCGGAGAAATACGGAAAAAAGAATTGAATCCATTAACCGGCAACTGCAACAGTTAGCCCGGAAAGAAGGGTATCAGTTTACGGAACCCGGCAAACAATTGCTGCTTGCTTCGGGGAAAATTGATGAAACCCTGTTTACAGACGGTCTGCACCCCAACGAAACCGGTTATTCAAAGCTGGCCCCTGCAATAGCTCCGGGTCATTAGTCCAGGTAAACATCCAGCAACCCATCCGGGAGGGTTACGGTAACATTTTTATACCGGTGATCTACTTTTTTCAGGCTTTCTTCATGTAAAGGAATGAGCACTTCTTTACCTCTTACTGTTATACGGCAAAGGAGCTGATGCGGTTGTTCTATTATTTCCTGGATGGTGCCTAAAACCTGTTTCCCATCTTTTATAGTATACCCCAGGAGGCTGATAGGCGCTGATTTGCTGGCGTATCGTTTAAAGTCGTCCTCCCCCAGCCATACTTCTTTCTGCAGCAAGGGTTTTGCCGCTTCAGGAGCCGTAACCTCTTCCAGCTTCAGATACACTTCCTCCGTGTTTTTGGAACGGGTCCGTTCTACAAACCAGGGTAGCAGGTTACCCGTTTTATCTTTAATAAAGATCTTTTCCAGCCCTTCCAGGTTGCTGGTTCCCAACGCATGTTGTAATACAACTTCCCCCTTCAGGCCAAATATGCCCGCAATTTTTCCAATACGAATATGATTCTGGCCTAAATCCATACGTTCTTTCTAAATTAAAAAGAGAAAGCGGCATAAAGCCGCTTTCCCATGTTGAAAATCATTCTTCTACTATTCGCCGTTTCCTTCAGCATTTGCTTCAGAAGCTGAC
>DASVMC010000220.1:0-7772 GCA_036384555.1 Niabella sp.
GAAGGGAGCATCCCGATTACATTTAATCAGGGCCGTTGAAGATAGCCTCAGGCGATTAGGAACGGATTATATTGATTTGTATTTTATACACGGATTTGATCAGGAAACACCACTTGAAGAGAGCTTGTCCACCCTGGATAACATAATCAAAAGCGGTAAGATTCGTTATATAGGGTGTTCAAATTTTGCAGCATGGCAATTGATGAAAGCTTTATCCATTTCTGAAAAAAAGGATTTTGAAAAATTCATTGTTTATCAAGGTTATTATTCATTAATAGGAAGAGATGCCGAACAGGAATTACTGCCATTACTAAAAGAAGAAAACGTTGGTTTTATGGCGTGGAGTCCTTTAGGATGGGGACGTCTTACTGGAAAATTAAAACGCAATCAACCAGTTGCCGAAGGAAGGGTTCAATCCGGAGGGCTTACTGGTGCGCCGCCGGTTCATGAAGATTATTTATTTAATGTCATCGATGAACTGGAAATTATTGCAGAAGAAATAGGCAAACCCATTCCACAGATAGCATTGAACTGGCTACTACAAAAAGAGGCAGTTGCCAGTATTGTCATTGGAGCAAGAAATGAAAAACAACTGATTGAAAACCTAAAAGCTACGAACTGGATATTATCTGCTGAACAACTTGATCGCTTAGATCAGGTTTCCTATTTACATCCTATTTACCCCCATTGGGTTGGCGAACGATAATTAATAACAGGAATTACGCAAAAAATCCGGCTCTACGACCGGATTTTTTAGTTGCGAAGCCAGGGATCGAACCTGGGACCTTCGGGTTATGAGCCCGACGAGCTACCGCTGCTCTACCTCGCACTGCAAATATAGGATAAAAAAACAACATAGCAAAAGCTTCCTGAAATTATTTAAGCGCTGCACTCCTTTCAGGTTTTACTGAAGGGTAAAAGTCTCTTAATTTCTGCTGATCTTCACAGGTTAAAACACAGCAGCAGAGCCGCGTCATATTGTGAAAAAACAGTGCTTTTCTGCAAAAAATAACGGCCCGGTGAAAAAATAAATCATTCCTGCAACAATAAAAAAGCACAAATCTTTTTTGTATTCTGATTTTTTTATAGCTTCGCATCCGCTCTTTCAAAGAAATGAAAGCGTGCTTGTTCCAACAAGCAAACAAAGTTTTCAGCGTTCCCGGGGTGCTTGATTTCGTTACTAACGAATAAAGGCTGAGATAATACCCGTAAACCTGATCAGGGTAATGCCTGCGCAGGGAAGGATGGTTCCTTTCTTTTTCAGCATTTCCCTCTCATTATTTTTTTACCCGTTCCGCCACCGGCGGAACCTTTAAAATGAAAAAACAAATGAAGAGGATGTTTCTTTCCGCATGCCTTATAACGGCAGCACAATTTTCTTTTGCACAAACAGATTCCATCGCTGCAAAAGCAGACAGTTTTTACCAGCTATCTCCCATTGAAGTACGATCACTCCGGTTAAGTAACCGGGCCCCCTTTGCTACTTCCAACGTTACTGCGGCTGATCTGTCTAAACAAAACCTGGGGCAGAACCTGCCCTATCTTTTAAATCAGACCCCCTCACTGATCGTTAACGCGGATGATGGCCTTGGAGTTGGCTATTCCTCCCTTAGAATACGCGGAACCGACATGACGCGGATCAACGTAACCATGAACGGGATACCTGTAAATGATGCGGAATCGCAGGCCGCTATTTTTGTAGACCTGCCCGATCTTGCCTCATCAACAACCACGATCCAGATACAGCGTGGAGCAGGATCTTCCACCAACGGCGCAGGAGCCTTCGGCGGGTCTGTCAACATTTCCAACCTGGAACAAAGCAAAGAGGCTTCGGTTGATGTCAGCAGTGCCTACGGTTCTTACAATACCTGGAAGCATACATTGCGCGCGGGTACCGGAATGCTGAAAGGCGGTTTTCAGTTTGATATACGCCTTTCCAAACTCAGCTCCAGCGGCTATATTGACCGTTCTTCCTCTAACCTGTCGGCGGCTCAGGTCATCGGATCATGGACATCAAAAAACGAAGCTACCAATATTAAATTCAATTACCTTACAGGGAAAGAACGCACCGGCCAGGCATGGAATGGTGTTGGTATTGTTTATACGGATAAAGACAATCCCTCCAATTTCAATTACGAAAAGGCGTTGAACCTGGCTGGCAGGAGTACCAATACATTAGGACAGATAAATGACAGCACTTATTATAATGACCAAACGGATAATTACTGGCAGGATTATTACCAGTTGTTCCTCAACCAGAAAATAAATGATAACTGGTCCTTAAACATTGCCACATTTTTAACGCGGGGTAAAGGGTATTATAATGAATACAAGAAGGATCAGTCTTTAGCTGATTACTATTTACCCGGCTTTGTAAAAGCGCCCGGCGACACCCTGAAAACAACCAACCTTACCCGTCAGCTGTGGCTGGATAACTATTATTATGGAACCGTATTTTCAACCAGCTATCATACTACAAAAACAAACTTTGTCTTTGGCGGAGCCTACACCCGGTACGATGGTGGACAATACGGCTACGTAACCTGGGCTGATTACGGAGTGCCGCTTGATTATAAATGGTATGATCTGCCCTCTTTCAAAGGTGATTTTAACATCTATGCAAAACTACAGCAGCAATTAGCCCCGAGTCTATATGCGTTTGCAGACCTGCAATACCGGAATGTTGTGTATACGATCGATGGCTTCAGGGAAGATACAAGTATACACATCAGCAATACCTACCATTTTTTTAATCCCAAGATCGGGCTCAGCTATTTTATGAATCATCACAACAATGGCAGCAGCAAAATATATGCGTCTTATGCTATTGCCAACAAAGAGCCCAACAGGGATGATTTTGAAGCAGGCTTATCCGAGCAGCCACGGCCGGAACACCTGCAGGATATTGAAGCGGGCTATCAATACAATGCGCACTTTTTCCAGGCGGGCGTCAATGCTTATTATATGGACTATAAAGACCAGCTGATCCTTACCGGAAAGATCAATGATGTGGGTGCTTATGCAAGAACCAATGTAGCGGCCAGTTACCGCGCGGGAATAGAACTGACTGCAGGCGTAAGCCCGGCAAACTGGATGCAGCTAAGCGCCAATGCCACTTTCAGCAGGAACAAGATCAGGAATATTACCCAATACGCAGATGATTATGATAATGGCGGTCAGCTCTCTGTGCCTTACAAAAACACCGACATTTCATTTTCTCCCAATACGATTGCCGGAGGCAGCATTACATTGGAGCCGCTGTATAAAATCACCGGCGATCAACACCTGTACCTGGATATTCTGGAAAAATACATCAGCCGCCAGTACCTGGACAATGCATCCGACAGAATGAGAAGCATTAACCCTTATGCGCTGACCGATCTCCGTTTACGTTATCAGCTAAGTACGAAAGTATTTAAAGAGGTAAGTATTATTCTATTGGTCAATAATGTGTTCAACAAAAAATATGAGAACAATGGCTACACCTACAGTTATGTAACCGGCGGAAGTTTAACTACCGAAAATTATTATTTTCCGCAAGCGGGTATTAACTGGAACGCAGGTATCCGTTTTTCTTTATAGAACAGCTCTTTTCAACCGTTCTCCTGCAAACCCAAGTAATCATTGCTGACTACCCTGCTGGCGGCATCAGTTGCTGTCAGCCGGGTAGTTTTTATCTTTGGCTGCATTTTCCCTGTTGTATTCAAAAAAGCACGCTGCAAGAGTGACTGCTTACCGCCAGACCGTTTTTATGTTCACAAATTCCTTAATTCCGAAACCACCCAACTCACGCCCGTAGCCCGATTGTTTGATACCGCCAAAAGGTAACCGCGGATCAGATTTTACCAGACCGTTTACAAAACAGGACCCCGCCTGAAGGGCCTCCCTGGCAATGCGCTCTCCCCTGGAAATGTCTTTTGTAAATACCGCAGCGCCCAATCCAAACGTACTGTCATTAGCTATTTCAATAGCCTGGGCCTCATTTTTTGCAGTAATCACACAGGCCACAGGGCCAAAGAGCTCTTCCTGGTAACCGGTCATTCCCTTTTTTACGCCGGTCAGTATTGTAGGGGTATAAAATGCATGCCGCCCCTTAAAAGCGGGGATCGTTCCTCCCAGTATACATTTTGCTCCCTCCTGAATGCTTTTTAGCACCTGCCGGTGCAATTCATCTCTCAGGTCTGCCCGAGACATTGGCCCCAGTTCGGTTTGTGCATCCAGCGGATCTCCCAGCTTTTTATTACTCATTTTTTCCCTGAATAAACGGACAAATTCCTGCTCTGCTTTTTTCACCACTATAAACCGCTTTGCGGCTATACAGCTTTGCCCGTTATTGATCAGGCGGCTTGCCGCGCAAACAGTTGCTGCCTGTTCCAGATCAGCATCTTCAAGTATCACATAAGGATCGCTGCCGCCCAGCTCCAGAACAGTTTTCTTAATCAGTGAGCCTGCCTGTTCCGCTACACGCATACCCGCCTCCGTGCTGCCGGTTAAAGTAACTGCTTTTACCAAAGGATGCGCAATTACTTTTTGCACTGCCTTACTTCCAATAAGCAGGGTCTGGAATACGCCCCTGGGAAAGCCTGCTTTTAAAAGAAGCTGTTCAATGGACACGGCACAGCCGGGCACGTTAGAAGCATGCTTTAACAAGCCTACATTACCAGCCATTAATGCCGGTGCAATAAAACGAAAACATTGCCAGTACGGGAAATTCCAGGGCATAACAGCTAATACAATTCCAACAGGCTGGAACGTAACAAAACTCTTCCTGGCATCTGTTTTTATCAGTTCGTCCTTCAAAAAAGCAGCCCCGTTCTTTGCATAATATTCGCAGGCCAGGGCACATTTTTCAATTTCACCGGCCCCTTCCTTTAATGGCTTCCCCATCTCCAGCGCCATCAATTCTGCAAGCGCCTGTTGTTCCTTCCGCAATAAGGAAGCTGCTTTTATCAGTCGCTGCGCTCTTTGTTCAAAGGAAGTGGCTTTCCATTGCAGCCACGCCTTTTCGGCCCTTTCAATTTTTTGCACGACCGTCTTTGCCGTATCCTCTTTATATCTTTTTATTATTTTACCGTTTACCGGATTCACCGATTGCATTGCCATAAAAATATTCTTTAAGAATTTAGTTTTTTTCGCTCCTGTTCTATATCCACCCTATTCTTAAAGGTACTTTTTTATCTATAATTTCCAACACACCTTACAACGTATTAAGAAAACAAAAATACGCCACAGCAGCCGGAAGTGGCAACAGCAACCCGGTCTTAAACAGCAGCTCTCTGCCCTTTTAATTTATTTATTGTTTAAATTTGTACCCGCTGATTATACAGCCAATAATCAAAGAATGCCGGCTTTCAGGCACTTAGCAGTTCCATAGCAAGAAGATACCTGGTCAGTTGACCGGTGTATTCAAATGCTGTAAAAGCGATTATAGGATCAACAGGATTACAAACTCTTTTTATGATAAAGACCTTTGCTGATAAAGTTATTGATTTCAACCGGCGGCTGCAGTACCGGGGTAAGCTGCCACCAGGTTTTCAGGTAATGAACCCCTACCTGGACAATCCTGAAACAATGGAGGTAATGCAGCAGTTTTATCATACCTATTATAATGATACCCGGCAGCGTAAATTCATGATCGGGATCAACCCCAGCAGGCATGGTGCCGGTGTAACCGGTGTACCGTTTACCGATACCAAACGATTGAAAAGCAGTTGCTGTATCGAAATGAAATCGGCGTATACCCATGAAGTATCTTCTGTGTTCATGTACGAAATGATAACCGCATATGGTGGTGTAAAAGACTTTTATCAGCACTATTACATTAACTCTCCCTTTCCCCTGGCTATTATCCGGCAAACGAAAGACGGCAAATGGCTCAATGCAAATTATTATGACGACCCCGTCCTCTTCGCAACGGTAAAAGATTTCATGATCACCTCTTTAAAAAAACACATCAGCCTGGGGCTGGACACTTCAGAGGTATTTGTATTAGGGAAGAAAAACGCCGATTTCATCAACAAGCTGAACAACGAAGCCCAGCTCTTCGACCGGTTAAGCGTATTAGAGCATCCACGTTTCATACAGCAATACAAATCCAAAGAAAAGCAATTGTATATTGATAAATACTTACTGGCCTTGCAGCAGTAAACCCATCTTTTTATTTACCGGTGAAACAATTAAAAATGAAATCAGCAATCCATCCTACTATTTATACTATAGGCCATTCCACTCACAGCCTGCATGATTTCATAAATATGCTCCACTCTTTTAACGTCCGTAACCTCGTTGATATACGGAATTTCCCGGGCTCCCGGAAGTTTCCCCAGTTTAATAAAGAACCGCTGGACAACTCCCTGAGAGAGCACGGGATCCATTACCTGCATCTGCAGGAGCTGGGGGGCAGAAGAAAGGTCCAGAAAGACTCAAAGAACAATCGCTGGCATAATGCTTCCTTCAGAGGGTATGCCGATTATATGGAAACAGAAAGCTTTAAAAAAGGGATCAGCACGTTAACAACTATTGCAATAAAACATCCTACTGCCTACATGTGCTCTGAGGCGGTCTGGTGGCGGTGTCACCGTTCCATGGTATCTGATTATTTAAAGGCAAAAGGCTGGACGGTGCTACATATTATGGCGGTTGGGAAAGCCGAAGAGCATCCTTATACATCACCCGCAAGGATCATTGGCGACCGCGTTGTTTATTTTGATGAAAATTTATTCACTTAATAAAAATAGTATGACAACAAAATTTAAAAAAGGGGATAAAGTAAGCTGGAACTCCGAAGCAGGCAGGGTTTCAGGGACCATTATCAAGATACATACAAAAGATTTTGATTATAAGGGGTATACCCATCATGCCACAGCAGCTGATCCCCAGTATGAGATCAAAAGCGATCGCTCAGATCATATTGCTGCGCACAAAGGAAGCGCACTTACCAAGGCATAAAAATATAAGCCCGACTGACCAAGATCAGAGACAGGGTACATTCTGAGCAATCCATACCGCTGTTTTCTGTATTACCGGCAGTCAGGACAATTATCCGTTCCCTGAAGCGCATAAATACGACGATCAGCAAACTACAGTATCTTTTTTCAGAAAAATTTCGCATTCCAGACATTTTAAGTCACTGGATCTGTGAGCTTCCATCCGGTTTTTCGCCTGGGATCAACTGGTCAGGCAGGATACGCCGTAAAATTCAGAAAATGTAGAAAAAGCAGCAGTACACCCTGTTCTTTATTCCCTCAATAACTCTGTTACAACAATATACAGCGGGAGCCCGGCAAATACCCGTAGCAGCCGCAGTATTAATTTTTGAAGGAATATCAAAATCCGGGAAAAGGACGGCGGAAAACCGGAGTAAAAAAAGAGCCGGCAAGTCAATTCTTTTCATAAGGCAAAAGCTGAATTTGCCTAATTTAGCTTATGATGAAAAGAGAAGGAGTTTTGAAGCTGCTGCTTTTTTTCTGTTTACAGATAAGCAACTTCATCCATGCACAATCCGTTCCTGATTATACCAAAAACAGATATTTCAGAACTATTTCCATAGACCAGGGGTTATCACAAAGCACCGTATTTGCTATTCAACAGGACCGGTTGGGTTTCATCTGGGTGGGCACACCGGACGGGCTGAACCGTTACGACGGTAAGACCTTTACCGTATACAGGCCGGCGAAGGAGGACAGCAACAGCCTCATCTCGGGTTATATCAGAAGCCTGTTTGTTGATGCCCGGGGTATGCTGTGGATCGGGGGCAATAAAGGTGTCAGTAC
>DASVMC010000221.1:0-7631 GCA_036384555.1 Niabella sp.
GGTTCCTACTTTAAAATAAACCGTGATCATCGTAACGCCATCATTGCCGGATACGGTTGACATATAGGTCATTCCCGGCACGCCGTTAATGGCGCGCTCCAGCGGTACGGCAACGGCATCAACCGATACTTCTGCATTGGCGCCGGTATAACGGGCGGTTACGGAAACAGAAGGAGGCACAATATCCGGGAATTGCGTAATTGGTAAACTGAAAAGCGCCAATACACCAATCAGCGTAATAAAAATAGAAAGCACCAGTGATAGCACAGGTCTTCTTATAAATGTTTCAACCATTATTTTTTCTGTTTGTGCAAATCAGTAATAGAATTTTGATAACGGCCTCAGATATGCTGAGAACCTGCATCATTGGTTTTTTTGCCAGTTGCTTTCGGAATGATTTTTTCTCCTTCACGAATGGTCTGTATACCTTCGTAAACGATGCGGTCATTTTCATGCAGCCCTCCTGTAACCACGTAGTAATTAGCCAGGCGTTGATTGACCTGGATGCTCTTCATACGCGCAATATTGTCTTTATCCAGTATAAAAACATAATTTTTATCTTGGATCTCAAACACCGTTTTTTGTGGCAGCAGGATGACGTTTTGCAGTGGACGGATGATGAGCAGCTTGCCGGAAGCTCCATGACGCAATGTCTTTTCCGGGTTGGCGAAACGGGCCTTATAGGCGATGTTCCCTGTGTTCTCATCAATTTCGCTTTCAGCAGCTTCCAGTTCTCCTTTATAAGGATACCGTGTGCCATCCGGCAGCAGCAGGCTTATTGCGGTAGCAGGAAGCGCATGATTGCCGTTATGTTGCGTCTGGAAATATTCATTCTCCGAAATATTAAAATAAGCATATACGGTACTGATATCAGAAATAGTGGTCAGCAGCGAGCTGGTGGTTATAAGACTGCCTTCTTTTAAAGGTATCCGGTCTACAATGCCATCAAAGGGGGCCGTAATATGGGTATAGGAAATCCGTTGCTCTACTGCATTTTTATCGGCCTGCGCTATATCTGCTTTTGCCAGAAGCGCTTTATATTTAGCGGTAGCCAGTTCCAGTTCCGGTTTTGTGATCACCTCTTTGCTGACCAGTGTTTGTACCCGGTCTACTTCCAGTTGGGCTACTTTAGCATCGGCTACAGCACTTTTATAGGCGGCTATTGCTTTATTGAGCGCTATCTTCAGCTCATGATCATTTATTTTGAATAACAGCTGCCCCTTGCGGACGTATTGTCCTTCCCGTATATAGATCTTGTCCAGCAGCCCATCCATGCGTGGACGTACTTCTATATTACGGCCGGCTTGTATATTGGCTACATAAGGGATGGAGAGGGTTGTATCCTGCGGATGAATGGTAAGGATGGGATACTCCTTTTTGCCGGTATTGGGATTCTCTTGTGAATTGCCCTGGCAGGAGCTGGCAATAACTGCAATAGCCAGCACATAAAAAATAGCATTTTTTATCATGTTCAGTTAATTATAAGAATATTGGATTTGCCTAGCTGAATAGGATACAGGGTGCAGGAGTATAACTACACGCACTTTCTGGCCTGTTACTGTAATAACAGGCAATAGATAAAGGACACAGGAGCAGCCGGAAACTAAAAGAGGTAATAGCGAAAGAGGTGGCCATAGCCGGGTATCTGCCTCGGTGCAGGGCTTAGATGATTCCACTGTGGAACCTGTTCTGCGGTTTCAAAAATAGGCAGCGAAAGGATAGAATAAAATTTTCTCTGGGAAAACAGATCAGTTTTATTAATAAAATGATTACAGAACCTGTTAATAATAATGTGGTCATTACCGAGGTCCTGTGTATTGCTGTTTTTGTGGTGTTGCCGGTCAGTTACAGAAGAGGTGCATATGATGTTCCCAGAAGGCACCAGGGCTTCTACAGTATCAGCACTGCTGCCGATAAGTATAATTAATAAAGCAAGTATATGTGCAACTTTTCTCATTATTGTTTTACCCGGTCAGTATACTTGACTGACAGCATACCGGAATGGTTGCAAAATAAAAAAATAAATGTTAAACAAACTATTCATGTTGTTTCTGAATAATTCAAGCCTTGATTGATTAAGCCTGACTGCGCTTAAATAGAGAAAAAACGTTTTTCTTAAAGAAAAGTTGTGTCAAAGCCAATTTTTTTTAAAACAATTGCTTGCAGCTGCTATACAATACGTTGTTTTATTGCTTCAGTTATAAAAGGTCAATACAGTTAGCTGTAAAAAGTTTTATGAAGAACGCTATGTCACTCTTCTAAAAGTTGCCTGGCTTTTTCCAGGTCTCTTGAAAAGATTTTTAAATCAATGCCCGCAAGGGGTGTCATACCAACCACATCCATGTCGTCAATAGTAGCTGCAATACCGGATTCTTCCAGCTTTTCTTTGGCGGAAATAGCTTCGGCAATATTGCTATAAGTTTTTACTACAATGATCTCGTCCTGCATAACTATAGATTTTCCTAAAAATACAATAAATATCTGATACCTGCCGGGGCGGAAAAAGAAGCGCTGCGCCACCTTCTTATTCCTGATATCGCATTTGAAGTGACACGCCAAGATCTGTTTCCTCACGAATCAAAAAAATAATAGACCAAATATGGCACCTGTTTTTTGTGG
Source organism: Niabella sp. (assembly GCA_036384555.1). Taxonomy (GTDB): domain Bacteria; phylum Bacteroidota; class Bacteroidia; order Chitinophagales; family Chitinophagaceae; genus Niabella. The sequence continues at coordinate 2,620 of DASVMC010000221.1, forward strand.
AGATCTGTTCCGGTTCTATCCCGTACCAGATCCGCCGGCCGCTAAACCGGGGGAAAGCGCTGCGGGTACGCTTAATTAATCCGGCCATGTTCTGCTTATTCCGGCTTTCAGCGCTACAGTGGCGGAATTATGTTAAAATAAAGTAGCTTTACAACGTATAACGAACTTTTTGCTTTATCAACGACTCAATAATTATGAACCGTAAAACTTTTTTACAGAATACCGGTGTTGTAGGTGCCGGCCTGGCATTGAATGGTTTCTCTTTTGCAAAAGGCAAAATCGATTTTCCAACAGTGCGGGTCGCTGAAAGTCAGCGCCATTTTAAAAGTGCTGCAATAGAAAAGGCGATCAAAGCTTTTCAATCGAAAGTGGCCAATAAAGAATTAGGTTGGCTGTTCAATAATTGCTTTCCCAATACACTGGATACGACTGTTTTTTATTCAGAACAAAATGGGCTCCCGGATACCTATGTGATCACGGGTGATATTGATGCCATGTGGCTGCGCGACAGCTCGGCGCAGGTGTTTCCCTACCTGCAATTTACCAAAGAGGATCAGGCCCTGCATAAACTGATTGCAGGCGTTATCCGTAAACAAACGCATTTTATCCTGAAGGATCCCTATGCCAATGCATTTTATAATGATGATGCCAAGGTGAGCGAATGGAAAGAGACAGATCAGACGGATATGAAACCGGGCATTCATGAGCGGAAATGGGAAATTGATTCACTCTGTTATCCTATCCGCCTGGCTTACCGTTTTTGGAAGGAAACAGGCGACGTGGCGCCTTTTGATGCCCGGTGGAAAGAGGGTATCGCGCTGACCTTAAAAACATTTAAAGAACAACAGCGGAAAGAAAATGAAGGACCTTATCACTTCCAGCGTAAAACATCCTGGGCAACAGATGGCATCCCCATGGGAGGCTACGGTTACCCGGTAAAACCTGTGGGCCTGATTTGTTCTATGTTCCGGCCCAGCGATGATGCGACTATTTTCCCTTACCTGATCCCCTCCAATCTGTTCGCCGTAGTAAGCTTAAAGCAGGCTGCAGAAATGACCGGCAAAATCACCAGGGACGCAGCACTGGCTAATGAGCTGACACAGCTGGCTGCGGAAGTGGAAGCTGCTGTAAAAAAATATGCGATCACCACACATCCGCAATTTGGAAAAATATATGCCTACGAAGTGAACGCATATGGCAGCCATGTATTGATGGATGATGCCAATGTACCCAGTCTGCTGGGGCTGCCCTACCTGGGTGCGGTTAGTAATACAGACCCGCTGTATAAAGCAACCCGCAGTTATGTGTGGTCTCCGGAGAACCCGTTTTTCTTTAAGGGATCGGCTGCAGAGGGCATTGGCGGGCCACATATCGGTAAAGATATGATCTGGCCCATGAGCATTACCATGAAGGCGCTTACTTCCAATGAGGATAAAGAGATCCGTTGGTGCATTCATACGCTGCAAAAAACGCACGGCGGTACCGGCTTTATGCATGAATCTTTTCATAAAGACAACCCTGAAAAATTTACACGTAAATGGTTTGCCTGGTCCAATACCCTGTTTGGGGAGCTGCTCTGGAAGACCTTTAAGGAACGGCCGGCATTGCTGGACTGACGCTTGGTTTTACAGATAAAGAACTTCTTATGGTCAGGATGGCACGAAGAAGCATTCCTGTTCCCTGTAAAATGGCCGCCGCATTCATCTCCCAGTTCATTAAAAAAGAGCATTCCTGCGGGACGCTCACGCGGCTCCATTGCTTACCATTGACACTGCCGGGGTGCTGCCGATGCTCATTACTGATCACCATGCGTAACTGTCCGTTTTCAGCGACTACATTTATTCGCTTTACAGTCAGCTCATCTGTCCTCCGGCTGTCTGCCGTCTGGCGGAAGGAAGTAATGAGCCGGAAGCCGCATATGGCTGTGATCGCAATTACATAAATGGTCAGGAAGCGTACCCTTTTTTCCAATTGGCTGGTTGACATAATAGGGTATGCTTAGCTGTTAAAAACAGGATTCAGAGACGGGCTTTGTCGCGTTGTAGCAGGTCAATGCAGCTAGCTACAGAGAGCGTACTAAAAATAGCGCAAATTGTGGGAATAGCAACCCCGCTGGTTTTTATCAGTTCAATACTTTGTTATTGAGTCCCGGGGAATATTTTTTGCCTTTTGTATTTTAGCTTTATTGTAATTTAGCAAAAACCTGCAGCAGGCAATTATTGAGTGATGAATCCATAACATGTTTACAGCGAAGACTATTTTATTGATACCGGCAATGATGGGTTTGTCCGTTTTTGCTTTTGCGCAGAAAGCTTATGAGGCTGTTTATTACAGGGGTGTCATACAGCACAAAACGCTGGAATTTACATTGGCACACGGTTATATGGCCGGTTGTACGCTTAGCGTAAAGGATAGCAAAACAAAAAGAAAGGTTTTATTTTTACCAGAGGAGGGTTTTGCAGATGATCATAAGGAAATGAAATTCTATCATTTTACGGCTTCCGGCAAAACTTTGGACGATTATTTTATTTTGGAGCATATGGAAGATGAATATGAAAAAGTGCCTGCAAAAATTAGCGGCAGGTATTATTATAAAAGTACAACAAAGCCGTTCACCCTCTGGCTGAAGAGAACAGGTCCGGCCCGGACGCGTATATCATCGCCGCAGGCGATCAAAAATAAATAAGGTGTTCTTTATGTCCGGAACCACCGGATAGCACAGGATACCGGATTGGATTTTATTTGTTAATCTTGCCGTTATATATCAATAATTTTCTTTGGAAATATAGAATTATGAGCACAAACCTGTTACAATACAATTCTCAATATCCTTCTGTAACCGACCTGAAAAGGAAAGCTAAAAAACGGATGCCCAAATTTGCGTTTGATTACCTGGAAGGCGGGTGTAATGATGAGCTGAATGTTTGGAGAAATGAGGAAGACTTTAAGCAGGTATTTCTGATGCCCCAGTATTTAAAAAAACATAAGGGGGTAGATATGCGTACAGAATTGTTTGGGCACACGTATGATGCACCTTTTGGAATTGCCCCTGTTGGCCTCCAGGGATTAATGTGGCCCAATGCTCCGGAAATATTGGCCAGGGCGGCTTTAAAGCATAATATTCCGTATGTGCTCAGCACCGTTTCTACCAGCAGTATCGAACGGATTGCCGAGGTTTCTGAAGGCCGGTTCTGGTTCCAGCTATATCATCCAACAGAGAACGAATTAAGAGATGATCTTCTGCGCCGGCTGGAAGCGGTGCACTGCCCGGTTCTGGTGGTATTGATCGATGTTCCTTCTTTTGGATTACGCTATCGAGAAATCAAAGCAGGTCTTTCCATGCCGCCTAAGCAAACGATCAATAATTTTATCCAGGCTGCCCTGCATCCGGTTTGGGGAGTGGAAACATTAAGAGCGGGAATCCCGTCTTTTGCCACATTAAAACCCTATATGAAGAAGGGTATGGATATGAAGCAACTGGGAAAATTTATGAATGCTACATTTACCGGGAGGGTGGATGCCGATAAGGTAGCTGCTATAAGAAATCAATGGAAGGGCAAACTGGTGGTAAAAGGAGTGGTGAGCGAACAGGATGCTGAGCTGTGTGTTAAGATAGGAGTGGATGGTATTATTGTTTCCAACCACGGCGGCCGGCAGATCGATGCCGGGGAATCAACTATTCGTCCCTTAAAAGGTCTGGCAGAAAAATATAAAGACAAATACAAAGTAATGATCGACAGCGGGCTTCGTTCAGGACCGGATATTGCCCGGTCGCTGGCATGCGGCGCTGATTTTACCTTTATGGGCCGTCCCTTTATGTATGGAGTGGGCGCACTGGGCAAACAGGGAGGTGACCATACCATTGCAATGTTCAAAGCGCAGTTAAAACAGGTGATGGAGCAGCTCTGTTGTGAAACCATTCACGATTTTCCGGGAGCGCTGATCCGGTAATGTACAAATGGAGTTCAAAACCATTCTGTATACGTATTTGAAGAAAGAAAAGAGTTAAAACGCAGGCATTGATCCGTTCTTTCTGTAATGACGTTGCCTGTTTCTATAAAATTCCTCCTCCGATCATTAGCCGGAAAATACCTACCAGGATCACAATAATGCTCAGCGTTTTTCCGGCAGAGGAATTGCCAATGGCCGAGAAGATCAAAGCTAAAATGCCGAAAGGGATAACCAGCCAGTACAGCCAGCCCAACAGGGGAATAAAAGCAATAACTGCCAGTACGCTGGCAACAAAGGCGAATAAAATACCAATGAGTTTCATCATGTTTTTTTATTTACAGCTGTAAAGTTGGTTCTTTTGAAGCCGGTAAGCCAGTGTTGATCGGTAAAGCAGAAGAACATACCGGTAAACGGGCAGGTGCGGCCCTTTAGCAACTAATACATAACCGGTTGATTGCCGGTGGTTACAGATCCACATAAAACTCAATGATTCCGGCGCATTCATCCCTGCTATTTGCCAGCAATAACAAATCTCCCTTTAAAGTTGATAGTAAGGTAAAAGTTTATTATTATTGATCGGATTATTGCTCCGGTAACCGGCTTTTGCCAGTTGCCGGCGAACTGCTGCAACAGGTATTATTTTAAAAAATTGACGATTAAATATGCGCTTGAATTACTTTTTTGCTTTGATCCTGGGTGGAGTATTGATTTCCTGTTCACCCAGAAACAACCCGGCTACGGCTACAGGCAGCAGCCCCGCGGGTTCTATAAAATTCATGACCTATAATGTGCATCATTGTAATCCCCCCTCAAAGCCCGGTGTCATCGACGTGGATGCAATAGCCGGCGTCATCAGAAAAGAAAATCCGGATATAGTAGCGTTACAGGAAATTGATGTCAATACCCGCCGTTCGGGGAACATCAATGAAGCTGCGTTATTGTCGCAGAAGACCGGTTATCATTCCTTTCACTTCTCTAAGTCTATCGATCATGAAGGCGGCGATTATGGAATTATGATCCTGTCCAAATACCCGCTGTCAGATATGGAAACCCATAAATTG
>DASVMC010000222.1:0-3590 GCA_036384555.1 Niabella sp.
CATTGAATAAACGATGAATTGACAACAATACTCCCACAGAACCCGCTGCCGAAAGCAGCAAAAAGCATTAGCTGTTATGCTGTGGGCGAATCTAAAGACCAGGGCACCTGTTTTGGTGCAGACCTGATGCCGGCTGAATAATTTAACCACATAGCTGCACCGCATTTATGATCTCCCAAAGGGCAATAGGGCCTGAAGCGTCGCATCAGTATGTGTGTGTCTGTAATAATCTGAAAAGCAGGTGCTGTATGTGTGATTGTCTTCTTGTCAGGTTCGTGTTATTTCACCGCGCACTCAAGATTAACGGTGATGCTGGCCGTTTTGTTTTTTGAGGAAGTATTAAAAGCGCCGCCATAGCTAAAATCTTCATTACTGTTCTTACCGGTGATCTGGAATATACCCATATTGGCTTTTATGACTTTTCCCAGTGATCCATCTGTATTTTTGGCAATGACCTCAGCTCTTTTCCTTGCATCTTCAGCTGCCTTTGCCAGAAGATCCAGTTTCAGATCAGCCAGCTTGGTATAAAAATAGAGTGGTTCCGGAGAGTTCAACTCGATACCTGTTTCTATCAGTTCTGTGATCTCTCTCGACAATGCTTCCACTTTTGTAATATCGCCGGACTCCACTTTTACATTTTGGGTCAGGTTATAACCCTGGAATTCGGAAGTAGTGGCCCGTGTTTCTTCGTTGTAATTCGATTTAAAGATCTTATCAATTTTGATGGAAGAAAAGATCATCTGGGCGGGCGCAATTCCTTTTTTGGTTAAATAACTGCGCACATTGGTTTCATCCTGCTTTAACTGTGCATAGGCGGCCTTTAAATCAAAGTTGGTCCGGTTATAGCTGCCATTCCAGGCAATCAGATCGCTTGTGAAATCTTTTTCGGCACTGCCGGTCACACGGATGGTTTGTCTGGATTTGAATTTGTATTTGTAGGCGCCTGCCAATAAAAACCCGGCTGCAAGAACACAAATGCCCAGGATGATGAATCCCAGTAAACTACGGTTTTCGGTGATGGATTTCTGGTTAGTGTTTTCTGTACTCATTTGTTATGATTGTTTAAAGATAAAAATAAGCAAATAAAATTAATCGGCTAATTCAATCATTGCCTCCAGTTCCTGTTCCAGCAGTTGATCCCCGTCAAACCCAACGGCTTTAAATTTGATATTGCCATCTTTACCGATTACGAATTTTGTAGGGATGCCCGGTACATCAAACTGGCTGACCACCTTGCTTTCATTATCCAGCAATACATGGAAATCATATTTTGTCTGCGCAATAAAATCAGCCGCATTTTTTTGTTTGTCATCTGTATTTTCCCAGGTATCCACAAACAGGAACCGGATATCAGGATTGTCTTTGTATTTGTGTACCATTTTGTTCATTGCTGGAAAAGATGCTTTACAGGGGCCGCACCAGGTGGCCCAGAAATCAACAATAACGATTTTCCCTTTCAGGTCTTCGATGCTTACCCTGTTGCCGGATAAATCGTTTAAAACAAATTTTGGAGCGGCATTGTTCAGTTTTTCCTTTTTCAGTTTTTCAATCATCTTGAGTCTGGCATCCTGTTCCAGGGCGGTCAGGTACTGGTCATACCCTGCATCCGATTTGTTTTCCCTGAGGTAAGTTGTTTTTAGAATATCCCTGATAACTGCATTGGCTTTCCCGTCTTTTACAAACTGCTCCAACTGGGGTTTATATTTTTTGGGCGCAAGTACTTTTTCCGCCAGCAGTGCATAGGTGCTGTTCTCATCTGTATTCTGACCTTTGGCAATAGTAAGTGCGGCTTCTTTTGAATAAGGGAGGCCCTCTTTGTATCTTCCCAGTTTATAGAGCACCATTCCATAGGTATCAGCAAAGGTAGCAAAGTTGTTTTGCCGCTGTTCCTCCCAGTCTTTATTCAGCATCATTTTGGGTTTGGATGCTGTTGGATGCCTTAGTTCTGCCTTTGCATAGGTTACGGTTTGTTCTGACAGTTCTGCGGCAAAGGGCAGGTTGCTGCTGTCCTGCTGCATTTTCCATGCTGCAGCATTATAAGCAGCCATTTTTACAGATGGGTCTTTTATTTGAGCCGCATATCGCTTAAACTGCTCCCAATCCTTTTTTTCGGCATAGGCGCTCAGCACTCTTGATTGGAGCATTCCGATAAAACTGTTGTAGGAGGAAGGATCCTTTTCCGCAGCGGCAGCTGCGGTTACTTCAGCAATTACGGCTTCTTTGCGGTCCGCGTCCGCAGCCGCATTGAATTTTTCATAATATTCCTGCATGGTCAGTTTTTCGTCCGGGAACTTTTCTTTTTTCAGCTGGGAAAAAAAGCGCTGTTGCTGCGGCAAGCGAAGCAGGGCATAAAGCGTAATGATCTTTGAATAGTCCGCGGCGGTTTTTAATCCGCTTTTTAATGTCTGCTCAATTTCCGACTGTATGGCTGCACTGCCTTTTTCTTTATCTGAACGCAGTAATGTTTGCAGGTAACTGATGATTACTTCTTCTTTCTTATCAGGATAATTTGCTATTTCTGTTTTATAATATTCCAGCGCCTTTTGCGGAGCGGATTTTACCCCGAATTGTGCTGCTCCTACTCCGTTATAGAATGCAGCCATATAGGAATAGGCCTGGGGCTGAATGCTGCCGTTTTTATAGAGGGGCACCAGGTAACCGCTGTCGGCATTATTGTCTTTTTTATCGTCAATAGCAAAACCGAATGCGATCAGCCTTACGGAGGTATCAGTGGCTACTGTTCCCGTAAAGCGGTCCTGCTCTTTTTTTAAAGGCACATCCTGCAACTCATAACCCTTTGATCCCATCTTTATCATGTAAGCGGAGGGCGCTTTATCAGTTCCTTCCAGTTCGCCGCCTGGCAGGTAAGTAAATTTTATCTCTTCACCGGACTGTGGATGCTCCGGTGTAATAATAAGGTTTGATTGTGCAAAATTGCTGGTAAAAGAGAACAGCCCCACAATCAGCAAAATGTTTTTCATTGTAAATGAATTATTTGATTAGTTAATGCAGCTGAGCACAAAATTAACTAAGTTTTTTATGAATAATCAGGTTTTTTTGCTGTAAAGGCGTCCGTTCCTGAAGGGCGCTTCCGGGGTGTTTTTTCACAAATAATTTGCAACCGTGCTGTCATCTATTGACCGGTTCTGCCGTCTTATTAGTAGAAAAAAGCAAGTAAAATGAAAAACTATTTCATTCAATTTTTAGGTTTATCTGTTATTGCATTGGTAGTGCTGGCAGGCTGCGGTCCTACCGCACATGTGGAAACTACCCAAAATGCAAATTTCAGCAGGTACCAGACCTTTGCCTGGGCGCAGCCGAAGGATCGCCGGGGCAGAAGTTCTATGATGGAAGACCAGGTGAAGGCAGCTATATCAACCCGTTTGGAACAGGCACAGGGATGGAGGCAGGTGAATAATAACCCGGATGTACTATTGAGCTATGATGTGCTGGTACAACGGGGACGCCGTACGGTATCAGACCCTGTTTATGGCTGGGGAGGTTTCAGAACCTTTTATAACCCGTACCGCAGCCGGTTTTATAATGTCTATTATCCTTCTATGTTTATGGGATATGATAATTACAGTGTT
>DASVMC010000223.1:0-3217 GCA_036384555.1 Niabella sp.
AAGTCCTTCTCCTTTCACCAAATGAGGCCAGAACCTGTATCCGATATGAGTGCCTGTATGTGTTTCTGTGATGTTCCAGTCCGGATCCAGTTGCAATTTTACAGACTCCAGGTCAAAAGTACCGGCAAGCCATTGCAAAACAGCTTCATCTTCCTCGGGTGAATAAGAGCAGGTAGAATAAACGAGCAAGCCCTCCTTTTTTAAGGCAGGCAAAACATCCGCCAGGATACGCTGCTGACGCTGACTGCACAGCAGTACATTATTTTCACTCCATTCCTCAATAGCTTCTGCATCTCTCCGGAACAGGCCGCTGCCACTGCAGGGGGCGTCTACCACTATCAGGTCAAAAAATCCGGTCAGCTTTGCAAAGTCTTTTGGATCGTTATTGGTAACAGCAACATTCGCAGCGCCCCATTTAATGCTGTTATCGCGTAAAACCGATGCCCTGGTTTTGATCACCTCATTGCTTACAAGCAGGCTGTCCGGAGTAATCAGCGACTGTAAATGGGTCGATTTTCCACCCGGTGCCGCACAAAGATCCAGTACTCGTAATTCTTTTTTCAGGTCAGTTGTCTGCCGGAGCACCTGCTCCAGGAACAGGCTGCTGGCCTCCTGTACATAATAAGTACCTGCATGAAAAAGCGGATCAAAAGTGAAGGACGGCCGTTTATCAAGGTAAAAACCATTAACCGCCCAGGGAACAGCAGTCGCTGCAATCGGTTTTCCGTCAGTTAAAAGCCGGATCTGGTTTATTTTTAATGGGTTCAGCCGCACAGAAGTGACCTGCGCACCGGCATTATGCACATCAATAAATGCTTTTTGATCAAAGCCCGGAAGCCCTTCTAAGGATTGAATTAAAGTAGGTGGTAGCTGCACAAAGACAAAGCTAATAAATAATACCGATTACCCAGTGAGCGTTTACTACCGGGGCCGGCCTCTTTGCAGCAAACCTTTACAAAGGCTCTTAAGACTACGTTATTTTTAAGAGATTTTTCCCATAATCAGCTCCCTTGCATACAGAAATTTGTTTTCTTTGTAAGAACGTTCTATTAAGTATTTAAATTACAATTATTATGGCTGAAATCAAACTAAAGGGCAATCCGGTACATACCGTAGGTAACCTGCCCGAAAAAGGAAGTCAACTAAAGGATTTTACTTTGGTTAATTCAGGGCTGCAGGAAAAAAAATTATCGGACTATAGCGGCAGGAAGATCGTCCTGAACATTTTCCCAAGCATTGATACAGGCGTTTGCGCCACATCGGTAAGGACTTTCAATAAAGACGCTGCTGCATTGGAAAATACAGTTGTGATCAACATCTCAAAAGATCTTCCCTTTGCGCTGAGCCGTTTTTGCGCAGCTGAAGGTATTGAAAACGCGGAAACACTCTCTGATTTCAGGGGGCATTTTGGGGAAGACTACGGAGTTGCATTTTCTGATTCCCCTATGAAAGGGCTGTTAAGCCGTGCCGTTATTGTAGCCAACGAAAAAGGTGAAGTGGTTTATACAGAGCAGGTTCCGGAAATCACTTCCGAGCCTGATTATGAAGCAGCACTGAATGCTTTGAAATAAGCAGTAATTAATTAATTTTGACAGGTGTGCCCACATTCAGTGCTGGCACACCTGTTATTTTTTTATTATGACAAAGTCAAGACTGGAAGCCTTTAGCGATGGCGTATTAGCCATTATCATTACCATTATGGTATTGGAACTGAAAGTTCCGGAAGAAGAGGATGGCTATACGCTTCACTCACTGGCGCCGTTGGTCCCAACATTTCTCAGCTATCTGCTGAGCTTTATTTATGTTGGTATTTACTGGAATAATCACCATCATATGTTCCAGATGGCAGATAAAATCAACGGCAGGGTATTGTGGAAGAACCTGAACCTTTTGTTTTGGCTATCGCTGATACCTGTTACTACTGCCTGGATGGACAAACATTATGCCCATCCTATCCCCGTTGCTTTATACGGATTTATATTATTAATGTCTGGTATAGCATATGTCATACTGCAAAACGAACTGATCCGGATCGGGGGCCCTGAATGCAAACTGGCAAAAGCCGTTGGTACCGATGTGAAAGGTAAAATTTCCTGGATCCTTTACCTGGCAGGTATCGGGGGCAGTTTTATTTTTCCGTGGATCGGTATTATCATCTACATAATCGTAGCACTGATCTGGTTCATTCCCGACAAACGTATTGAAAAACGCTACACAGATCATGATGCGTTTTAGTACGTATCCCTGCCTTTATGAGATATGTTCAACCAGATGATCCGCGCATTGACCGCAGACACAAATCATCCGGGTTATGCTATCATTTAGTATCCTGTTTTTTGGAGGGCTGCAAAATAGCCGTTACAATATTGCCGCTTGAGAAAATCGTTTGTGCCGCTTTTTGCACGCTTTGGGAAGTTAAACCATTAATATATTTTGCTGCATTCAGGAACCGGTCGGCGTCTTTTTTCTCAAGCCGCGTTTCCAGTATATAATTCAGCCAGGTGCCATTCTGCTGCATGGCTACTTTATTATGTTCCAGCATCTGTTGCTTTACTTTATTCAGGTTTTCGGCTGACGGTCCTTTCGTTTTAATACTGGTGGTTTCCGCATCCATAGCTTTTAGCAGGGTATCTACGGTAGATGGGCCTGTTGGCAACTGTGCAAAGAATGTAAAATGCTGATAAGGGTACTGTTCCAGATTGGCAGATGTGCCGCCGGCATAAATTCCCTGGATCTTTTCCCTCAATTCTTCAATAACACGGATGTTCAGCACATCACTTACGGCACGCATATTTAAAGCCAGGTCCTGGTCATATGCCGTTTCGCCGGAGATCATTTCAAGGATAAGGCTCTTTTCCGCTTCCCCTTTATAAACCGTCAAATCAACTTTCCCTTTTGCAGGACGAAGCCCGTTATCCTTAAATGCAAATGTTTTCTGAGTAGCAGGCAGTCCCCCGATGTATTTCTCCACCAAAGGTTTTAATGTGGCTTCATCAACACTACCTACAAATGCAAATTGCATCCCGTTTGCATCTCCAAAATGTTCCTTATAAATCTGCACCGCACGTTCCATATTGATCTTATCGAAATATTCCGGGTGTGGTACGGCAACCGGCGCCAGCGGGTTATTGTTGTAAACCGTTTTGAGCAGCGTATCCACAAAACTCGCCTGTGGGTCGGCAAGAATGAAAGCAACCCCTGCCTTATTTTTCTGAAT
>DASVMC010000224.1:0-3919 GCA_036384555.1 Niabella sp.
GGTGGACCAACTGCTAAAAGAAAATACACGTTATGTGATCCGTATCAAAATGCCGGAGAACGAAACGGTTGGTTTTAAAGATATGATCCGGGGCGATGTTCATTTTAATACCTCCCTGGTAGATGATAAAGTATTACTGAAAGCAGATGGGATGCCTACCTATCATCTTGCGGTTGTGGTAGACGATTTTCTGATGAAGATCACCCATGCGTTCCGTGGTGAAGAATGGTTGCCAAGCGCTCCTGTTCATATATTATTGTGGAAATATTTATTCGGACTGGAACAGATGCCGGAATGGGCGCATTTCCCATTAATTCTTGGTCCAAGCGGGAAGTTAAGCAAGCGCGATGGGGCTAAGTACGGTTTTCCGGTATTTGCAATGAATTGGACGGACCCCAAGACCGGTGAATTAACAGAAGGATTTAAGGAGAAGGGTTTTTTGCCGGAGGCATTTATTAACCTGCTGGCCGTTTTGGGCTGGAATGATGGGTCGGCACAGGAAATCTTTTCTCTGGACGAATTGATCCGGAAGTTCTCTATGGACAGGGTGCATAGTGCGGGGGCCAAATTCGATTATGAAAAAGCTAAATGGTTTAACCAGGAATGGATTAAAAAGCTTGCTCCGGAAGAATTGACCAAAAGAGTAAAGAAAATCCTGGTATTAAAGGGATTAGCAATAAATGACGACAAGCAATTACAAAAAGTGGTTGAACTGGTAAAAGACCGTGCCGTATTGCTGACTGACTTTTATGATCAGGTAGTTTATTTTTTTAAAAGCCCTGAAACAATTGATCTGGCAGCAGTGCAGCCTAAGTGGAACGAGACAAAACAATTATTCTTTAATGAAGTGATCCGCAATTATATGCTGGCTCAATCATGGGATGCTGCAACCCTTGAAAATAATTTCAAGGAAATAGCAGCAGCCAACCAGCTGAAACCGGGAGAAGTAATGCTGCCATTGCGTGTTATGCTGGTAGGTGGAAAATTCGGTCCGCATGTGTTTGATATTGCACAGGAACTGGGCAAGGAAGAAACAATCAAACGTATCCAGCACACACTGGGTTTATTGAAATAACTTAATTTGGAATAGTTTTTGAATAGAATTAACCGAACCTTGAGGTATCCGGCAAATTTAGTTTGATGACACACCCATTATAATTCTGGAGAGCCTGGTCATTTTTGATCAGGCTTTTTAGGAGTACCATCAGGAAACAGCACGAAGAACGATTACTTTACTTCCTGCATAGCTACCAGTTTTTTGTAAAAACCGTTTTGCTCAATCAGGCTGTTGTGATTTCCCCTTTCAACAATCCTGCCTTTTTGCAGTACGATGATTTCATCAGCATTGCGGATGGTGCTTAAACGGTGCGCAATCACAATGCTGGTGCGATGCTGCATCATTTTGTTAATAGCATCCTGTACCAGGCGCTCACTCTCCGTGTCTAAAGAAGATGTCGCTTCATCGAGGATCAATATGGGGGGATTCTTTAAAACGGCCCTTGCAATGGTCAGTCGCTGGCGTTCGCCTCCGCTTAATTTGCTGCCACGATCCCCGATGTTGGTATCATATTGTTGCTCTTTGCGCATAATAAAGTCGTGCGCATTGGCAATCTTTGCAGCCTGTATAATTTGTTCTCTTGTAGCGGTGGCATGGCCTAATGCTATATTATTGGCAATCGTATCATTAAATAAGATGGGCTCTTGTGTAACAATGCTCATCAACTCCCTGACGGAGTGCAGGGAATAGGCTTTAATGTTGATGCCATCAATCAGCACTTCACCTGTTGTAACGTCATGGAAGCGGGGAACCAGATCGGCTAATGTAGATTTTCCGGCTCCCGAAGCCCCAACCAGCGCAATGGTCTGGCCCTTTTTGATGGTAAGGTTAACCTGTTGCAGGATCACGTGCGCGTCATAAGCAAATTGTACATTTTTGAATTCAATAGCATGTTCAAAACTTTCCAGCTTTTTACCGTTAGGATTATCATTTACGGTAACAGGAGTGTTCAATATTTCTTCAATACGGGTAATAGCAGCAGAACCTTTGTTCAGGTTACTGAAGGAAGTAGACAGTGTTTTTATCGGGTTGATCAGGTTATAGAACATGGCCAGGTACGCAAAAAAAGCCGGTGCACCGAGATCGATCTGCTTGCTTAAGATGAGGCGCCCCCCGAACCACAGGATGCCTACAAATACCATTACGCCCAGGAACTCTGACATAGGAGAAGCCATATCGCGCCGGCGGCTGATCCGGTTTTTGGCATCCATCAATTCGTCGTTTACCTGGTCAAACCGTCCTCTTAAAAGCGATTCTACATTAAAGGCCTTGATCACTCTAAGCCCGTTGAGCGTTTCATCAAGAATGGACAATGATTCTCCCAGTTTGATGGCCGCTTCATTGGACTGCCGTTTTAATGCCTTTGAAATCCGTCCTAAAATAAAACCGATCAGCGGAATACATAATAGTATGGATCCGGTAAGCAAAGGACTGATGAGGAATAATGCAACAAGTGTAAAAATGATATTCAGGGGATCCTTGATCCAGCCTTCCAGCACTCCGATAACGGATCCTTCTACTTCATTTACATCATTCGTTACCCGGCTGATCATGTCGCCCTTACGCTGTTCAGTAAAATAGCCGATAGGAAGTTGCAATATCTTATTATAAATATCGGCCCTGAAGGTGTTAACGATTTTATTTTTAATGGGGTTCAGCACATAGGAGGACAGATAAAGAAAGAGGTTTTTCAGAAAAATAGCCACGATCAGTACCAGGCAAATAGCGCCCAGCAACTGTACGGCTGTTAAATGGCTTCCGTTTACAAGGGTGATCAAAAAACTTTTCAGGTTGGTGAGCAGGTTGGTAGCACCATTCTGAACGGGAGGCGGCTGCTTTTCACCATAGAAAATAATGTCAAAAAAGGGTTGTAATAACGCAAAGCTGAACAGGGAAAAGACAATGGAAAGGATTGTAAACAAAAAGAAGAGCACAATACCTCCTTTATATGGACGTAAATAGTATAAAACCCTTGAATATTTTTTCATTCTGTAAGGATGTGGTAACTTAAACCCGCAAAGTAACTAATTTTACAGTGAACAGAAAGAGAAGATTATGCAGGAAAGCAAACGACAAAAACAGATAGCAGCGTTACTGAATGAAGAGATGAACAACATCTTTCAGAAACTGGGGTTCAATATGGTAGAAGGAGGAATGGTTTCTATTTCAGGCGTTAAGGTGACTCCTGATCTGCTGGAAGCCCGTTTTTATCTGAGTTTTTTCCAGGTAAAAGACAGCGATACCGCATTAAAAAAGATTGAAGATCGTCATCACGAAATAAAAAAGGAGCTGGCAGCCGCGGTACGGCATCAACTGAGGAATATTCCCGTACTGAAGTTTTATACGGATGATACACTGGACCATGTTTTCAAAATGGAAGAGTTATTCAAGAAAATAGAAGAAGAACGAAAGGGGAACGACCAATCGAAAGAGTAGGAGTATTTTTGACCACATGTTATGCGGCAACCCGCATCAAAAAAGAAGCAAAGTGCAGTTTTTATTCGCCTGGCGTTATTTCAGGGCAAAAAAGTCGACCAATGTAATTAATATCATTGCTTGGATCTGTATTGTAGCTATTATGATAGGTACAGCAGCGCTGATCCTGGTGCTCAGCGTTTTTAATGGTTTTGAGGGATTGGTAAAATCGCTGTATTCCTCTTTTTATCCGGATATCAAAGTAGCACCCGCTACAGGAAAGGTCATTACGCTCAGCAGTGGCCAATTGCAACAATTAAAAGGGATTTCCGGGCTAAAGAACTTTTCATTGGTAGTAGAAGAAAAAGCGTTGCTCCGGAATGGGGATAACCAGGCATTGGTGGCCTTAAAAGGTGCTGATGAGCAGTTTACAGCAGTTAATTCCAT
>DASVMC010000225.1:0-3470 GCA_036384555.1 Niabella sp.
CTATTTATTCCAACCCATTAAGCACGGCGCTAATATAGTGGTTGAGGCGGCTACCAAGTGGATCGGCGGGCATGGCACCACCATTGGAGGTGTGGTTGTAGACGCAGGTAATTATAACTGGGGAAATGGCAAATTCCCGCAGTTCTCTGAACCCTCCGAAGGCTATCACGGATTGAATTTCTGGCAGGTATTCGGAGAAGGGAATCCTTTAGGGCTGCCCAATATTGCCTTTGCGATCCGTGCACGGGTAGAGGGTTTACGCGACTTCGGACCGGCACAAAGTCCGTTCAACTCCTTCCTGCTACTGCAAGGTCTTGAAACCCTTTCATTACGTGTACAGCGTACCGTGGAAAATACATTGGCCCTGGCGCAATGGCTGGAGCAGCATGAGCAGGTAGACTTCGTATGGTATCCCGGTCTGGAAAGCAGTCCTTATCATGAGCTGGCAAAGAAATATTTACCAAAGGGCGCGGGCGGTGTATTACAGTTTGGCATTAAGGGAGGACTGGAAAATGGAAGAACATTCATTAACAGCTTACAACTCGTAAGTCACCTGGCAAATGTTGGAGATGCCAAGACCCTCGCCATCCATCCTGCCTCAACAACCCATGAGCAGCTCAGCGAGGCTGAAAGAGCCAATGCCGGCGTACTGGATAATCTTATTCGTATCAGCCTGGGTATTGAGCACATTGATGATATCAAAGCGGACTTTGAACAAGCGTTTGCCGCAGTTTTTAAATAGAAAGAAGCAGACCTGTAAGGCTTAAGAAACCTTACAGGTCGTTTAGGAAGCATGCAACAAAAAACATTTACACATCAGGCCTCTTTTATACTTGAAAGCGGATATGCTTTTCAGAACCTGCATCTGGCCTATACCACCTATGGAAAGATCAACAGGGATCAGTCAAATATCATATGGATCTTCCATGCGCTGACAGCCAACAGCGCGCCGCATGAATGGTGGCCGGAGATGATTGGCGAAGGAAAAGTTTTTGATCCTGCAAAGGACTTCATTATTTGTGTCAATATGCCCGGCAGTTGCTATGGCAGCAGCAGCCCGCTGGATATCGATCCGGCTACCGGCCGGCCATACTACCATGCTTTTCCTTTTTTTACGATCCGTGATATGGCAAGGGCTTATCAGCTTTTGCAAAAAGAGCTGGGTATAACCCGAATCAAAATAGGTATCGGCGGAAGTACCGGTGGTCAGCAACTGCTGGAATGGGCAACACTGGATCCCTGTTTATTTGAATACATTATTCCTTTAGCTACCAATGCACAGCATTCTGCATGGGGAAAAGCCTTCAATGCGTCACAGCGCTTTGCTATTGAAGCCGATCAGACCTGGCAACAGCCCTCCGATACCGCAGGATTAAAAGGTATGGAGGTGGCACGCGGCATAGCCCTGCTTTCTTACCGTAATGCCACCGCTTACAATAAAACGCAGTCAGAGCTTACTGATGAGCAGCTAGAAGCTTTCCGGAGCGAAAGTTATCAGCGATACCAGGGCACAAAACTGGCCGCCCGTTTTAATGCATTCAGCTATTATATGCTGAGCAAAAGTATGGATAGCCATAACCTGGGACGTGGCCGCGGCGGTGTTATAAAAGCACTGGAAACAATACAGGCCCGGACCCTTGTACTGGCGCTGGAAGGAGACATCCTGTTTCCGCCGGAGGAACAGGATTTTATAGCAGAGCACATTCCCGGTGCAATTGTGCGCCATATTCAGTCTGATTACGGGCACGACGGTTTCTTGCTGGAATCTGAACAAATTACAGAAGCAATAAAAAAATTTATAACCCGTCACGCTGAAAGCGTGGCAATAAAATAAGAGTAATGGGTGAACATAAAGAGCTGGTGATCGGCTTATTTGGATTCGGGGTTGTGGGAGAAGGGCTTTATAAAGTATTGCAGCAAACCCCTTCCTTAAAAGCAGTCATTAAAAAAGCCTGTATCAAACATCCAGGTAAAAAAAGAAACGCGCCCGAAGAGCTGTTTACAAGTGACCGCAACGAATTACTGAACGACAAGGAGATCAACCTGATCGTAGAAGTGATTGATGACGCAAAAGCCGGTTTTGAAATCGTAAGTACTGCTTTAAAAAACGGCAAAGACGTTGTAAGCTCCTCTAAGAAGATGATCGCTGAAAACCTGAAAGAACTGTTAAGGCTTCAGCAGGAAACAGGATGCTCTCTATTATACGAATCTTCTGCATGTGCTTCCATACCGGTTATCCGCAATCTGGAAGAATATTATGACAACGATCTTTTACACAGCATCCGTGCTATTATTAACGGCAGCACCAATTTTATCCTTACAAAAATATTCGAAGATAACCTGGCCTTTAAAGATGCCCTGTTATTAGCCCAGCAGCTGGGTTTTGCCGAAAGCGATCCTACCCTGGACGTGGAGGGCTTTGATGCAGTGAATAAATGGACCATCCTGTTGCTGCATGCCTACGGGATCCTGGTACACCCGGATGACATCCTGTTTAACGGGATCCAGAACATTGCAAAGTCGGATGCACAGGTAGCCAAAGCCCGGGGACAGCAGATCAAACTGGTTGCACAGGCAAAAAAACTGATCAACGGAGGGGTGGGCGCCTATGTATTGCCACAGTTCGTGCCCGCAGAAAGCCCCCTGGCCTTTGTCAAAAATGAATACAACGGCGTGGTGATCGAAAGCGGGTTTGCAGATCAGCAGTTCTTTTACGGAAAAGGAGCCGGAAGTTTCCCAACAGCTTCTGCCGTTCTGAGTGATATTTCTGCATTGCGTTATTCCTATCGTTATGAATATAAAAAGCTGTACCATCACCGGCCCCATCAATTAAATGATGACATTTACCTGAAGGTGTTTGTGAGCTTCACAGACCTGGCCTATGTTCCCAAGGAAGCCTTTGAATGGATCGAAGAATGGCATGCGCAGGAAAACCGTAAATATTTATCAGGAGTAATTGCGCTGAAAAAACTAAAAGAACAATCCTGGTGGAAAGAGAACGGCACATCCCTTATTGTGGAAGCCGACGGAATTATTGAGGACATCGAAGAACGTAAGCTCAAAAAGAAGAGCCTGGAGCTGGCGGGATTATTGTAACCGCTTCAATGACTTTATAGTAAGGCCCCTATTCCGGGGCTTTATTTTTACAGGCTAATAGAGTTTTACTTTAAACCGGTAACGCCCGTTAAAGTACTCTTTCATCCTGATCACTTCCTTTGAGGTTTCCGTAAGCCAGAACAATGCATATGCATCATTTCCATAATCAATTCTCAATATCCAGCAGTTCACCTTTGCATCGTTATTCAGTAATAACGGTTCTTTACCTGCTACAGTATAGCGATGATAGGACGGTTCCGTTTCATTCGGATCAAAAAAAGCAATATCAAAGACCTGTCCCGTTTTCCTGATAGGCAATAAAGGATAGGTTTCTAAATCCTGCTCCCAGCTAATGACCGGTAAGGGAAGTTGCA
>DASVMC010000226.1:0-3742 GCA_036384555.1 Niabella sp.
GGCGGTATGAAGGTGATTGGGTTTACGGACGTGGTACAGGTCTTTTTCCTGGTATTAGGAGGGTTAGTAGCCACCTATATTGCCTTGAACCTGATCTCAGGCGGAAAAGGCATCGGCGAGGGGTTTGGCATTTTGCAATCAAAAGCACCTGAGCATTTCCATATGATCTTCAGAAAGGATAACCCTAACTATATTGACCTGCCGGGGCTTAGCGTTTTAATTGGCGGTATGTGGATCACCAATCTCAGCTATTGGGGATGTAATCAATATATTACTCAAAGAGCATTGGGCGCCTCTTTACCTGTTGCCCGTAAAGGGCTGTTGTTTGCCGGGTTTTTAAAAATGCTGATGCCGGTTATTGTGGTACTTCCGGGTATTGCGGTTTATTATATTGTAAAAGAAAACCTCGGAGGCATTACCGGAGAACAGCTGCTTACAGCCACAGGCGTACAGGATCCGAATAAAGCCTACCCCGCATTGATCAGCCTGCTGCCGGCAGGGCTGAAAGGCTTATCCTTTGCCGCGCTTACGGCTGCTATTGTTGCCTCGCTTGCCGGAAAGGCAAACAGTATTGCCACCATCTTTTCACTGGATATTTATAAAAAGGTCTTTAATAAAGAGGCATCCGATAAACACCTGGTAGGTGTGGGAAAAACAACCGTGGTAGTTTCAATGATGCTGGCTGTATTGCTTTCATTGATTATAGGAGATGCATTAATGGGTGAAGGCAAACAGGGCTTCCAGTATATTCAGGAATATACCGGTTTTGTATCACCTGGTATCTTCGCCATGTTCATATTTGGCTTTTTCTGGAAGAAGACCACTTCAAATGCAGCGCTGTTTGCTACTATCGGAGGATTCGTTGTATCGGTGATTTTGAAATTCCTGCCGCAGATGGTCAACCTGTCGCCTCTCTATCCTATTGGCTGGGCAGTACAAAACTCCAACGGGGTATATGAAATACCCTTCCTGGATCGTATGGCTATCGTATTTGTAGTGTGTACGATCGGTATGTATTTTATCAGTATCTCCGACCGGAAAAGAGGTGTGGTGGCCAAAGGCCTGGATGTAGATGCCAGCATGTTCAAAACATCAACGGGCTTTACGATAGGAGCATTGATTATTATAGCGCTGCTGGCGGCTCTTTATACAATGTACTGGTAACTGATTTCAGTAATTATTTTTACTAAAAGCGGGGCAACCCGCTTTTCTGTTTTATGATGGATCTGTATGAAAAAATAGTGTATGGTGAAATGAAGCGGTGGCAGCTGAAAATGCAGCGGCCACCAGGCATGATCAGCCGTCTTTCAAAGGGTACGCAGGATAAGATCAACGCGTTTATCCCTGAAAAAGTGCATCAGGCGCTGACAGTGGTTATCAAACAAATGGTCCGCGGAGTTTTACTAGGGGCAAAATTCACAACGGGTAAGCCATTAAGTGAAGTACCGCTTATTTTAAGAGAACAGAAAGTAAAAGAAAGAATTGATTTTTACCGGAATACAGCAGCTATAGAAGGCGGTATAACCGGGGCAGGAGGGTTGTTAATGGGGCTGGCCGATTTTCCGCTCTTGCTGGCTTTAAAATTGAAACTGCTTTATGAAACTGCTTCAATTTATGGGTTTGATCTGAAGGACTATAAAGAAAGAGTATACCTGCTGCGCATTTTTGAACTGGCTTTTTCGGGAGCACAACATAGAAGGGCCGTATATAAAAAAATGGAAAATTGGGAAGCAAAGAGCCGGTCAATGCCGGCAGATCCGGATGATTTTGACTGGCGCAAATTCCAGCAGGAATACCGTGATTACCTGGATGTGGCCAAACTGATGCAGTTGCTGCCTGTTATCGGGGCACCTGTGGGACTGATTGCGAACTACCGGCTGGTAAAGAAACTGGGCAAAACGGCCATGAATGCTTACCGGATGCGGCTTTTGGACTAACTGCATATCCGTACCTGCAGCCCGGATGCGCTGTGGTTTTATAACTTCCTTTTAACGGGTGCAATGCACTGAATACTTTTATTTTGAAGAATGAAGGAACAGTATGGTCGCCGGTTATCCAAAAAAATAAGCAGGGTGAGTTGTTGTATCTGCTTTCTTGTTTTGACTGCTCAAACGAGCCTTTTTGCACAGGCTGAAAAAGGAGAGGACGGCAACAAGCAGCCGGATAAAGCGATAGCACCTGTAATCGATACAGTTGCCTATAATAAAAGAATGCAGTTACTGGCCAACGATGACGCTACAGGAAGATGGCCTGTAAAAACGGGCCTCCCGGTGCCCGGCGCGGTTTTGCCATTTTACAGGATTGTTGCCTACTATGGTAATCTTTTTTCAAAAACGATGGGTATTCTTGGGGAACTTCCCAAAGAAAAGATGCTGCAAAAACTGAACGGAGAGATACAAAAATGGGCGGATGCAGACCCGGAAACACCGGTGTTACCGGCTTTACATTATATTGCTGTTACTGCGCAGGGAAGTCCCGGAGCCGATGGTAAATACCGGTTGCGGATGCCTTTCCGGCAGATTGATACCATCATAAAATGGGCGGGGGAGATCAATGCTTTAACCTTTATTGATGTACAGACCGGCCAGAGTACTGTGGAGGAAGAAATTCCCCGGTTTCAAAAATATTTTAAATTACCCACATTCCATTTGGGGATTGACCCGGAATTTTCAATGAAGGATGGGGAGGTGCCGGGTCGTGTTATCGGATCACTGGATGCAGCCGCTATTAATTATGTGATCGATTACCTGGCTGATATTGTTCGTGAAAATGACCTGCCGCCCAAAATACTGGTCATTCATCGGTTTACCAATGATATGGTAAAGGATTATAAAGCTATTAAAACCGTTCCGGAGGTGCAGGTGGTCATTGACATGGATGGCTGGGGCACAAGATCGCTGAAAAAAAATTCCTACAATGCGTTTATTTACAGGCAGCCGGTACAGTTTGCAGGGTTTAAATTGTTTTATAAAAATGATACAAAAAAAGGAGGGTTGCTTTTTACCCCTCCTGAAGTATTAAAGCTGAAACCACAGCCTGTTTACATTCAATATCAATAAACCGGCTATTGATTGTCCTTGTTTATTTCAATTCGTAAGCCACTACGCTGTAGTTATTAAAGGTGGGCACGTAGAGTGTTTTTGTAGCTGGTTCATAAAAAAGATCTGCCGTGTTCATGTGTCCCTGCGCATCCAGCAGTTTATCAAATTGTCCGTTTGCGTGCACATAATAAATGATCCCGGGCCAGCAGGTGACCAGAAAATCACCATTGCCCACCGGCTCCAGTCCATCTCCGCCCTGCTCAAACCCCGATGCAATGACAGTTTTGCGCTTATCCTTATCCAGTTTCCACAACTCTTTGCCGGCCAGCACATACAGATCTGTTCCAATGGCTTTTAAACCGTTGGCATTTGTAACACCATCAAGGTACAATTCCGGCTGATTATTGATCAAACGGAAAATCTTATGTTTTCGTGTATCTGAAACGTATACTACTCCTTTGCTATCCACGGTAATGTCATTCAGGAAAACGGCATCCGGAACAGGAATTGTTTGGACTACTTTACCCTCTTTGGTGTCAATGACCACCACATCTGTAAGATCTGCTACGTATAATCGTTTTTTATACAGGCCTAATCCTTTGGGCGCATTTAGACCGGTAACCCAGCTGAGGTTCTTTACGGCGCCGTTTTTGTCAATAATGCCTACACCGCCTTTGCCGTCTTTTTCATTACCATTACCG
>DASVMC010000227.1:0-1540 GCA_036384555.1 Niabella sp.
TTTTTGCAGAATCCAGTTCTTTAAAAGGAGTAATGTTCTTCAGGAAGATTACATCGCCCAGGTGCTGAGGTTTCTTGTCGCCTGCGGCAGTAATATTGATGGGTATGATCGCTTTGTCAAAGTAGCTTTCTTTATTATCCGCGTATATTTTCAGGGGCTCATGTGCAGGAGCGGGCTCAAAAAAATCCCTGATCAGCATACGGATGAGGTCGTTTCTTATTGCGAGATCCTGTACCTGTTTGCCGATCATCTCTTCCGGCCGGGTATTGGTGATCTTATAGGCTTCTTCATTCATAAAAAGCACTTTCTTATGCTCATCCAGGCCAATCACCGGCTCATGAATATTATCGATCAGTGTTTCTACCCGCTGTTTTTCTGTGAGTAATCTGGCAAGGTTACTGTTGTTGTATTGTTCCAGTTTTTGTGCCATTGTGTTAAAGGCGTCGGCCATGTCGCCAAACTCATCCAGCCGGTTAAAGGTTACCCGCCTGGAGTAATTTTCGGAAGCAATGCTCTGAATGCTTTTTGTAAGCTCGTCAATGGGACCGGCAATTGAGGCGGGAAGGTTTAACAGCAATGTAAAGGAAATGATGAAACATAGGGTGCCGGCTATAGCGATCCAGGCAATTGCTTTTTCAGCTGTTTCTGTAGCGATCTTACTCTTCCGTTGAATGGCCTCCATATTTACCAGCATAATGTCGGTGAGGTCTTTTCTTATTTTTACCAACACAACAGGCATATTGTTGCCGGACCTGATGGAGTCAAAATCCTGCTGCAGGTGGTCTGTGGCCAGTTGCTCCTTAGGCTCTGTAATGTTTTTTTGCTGCATTTTAAGGTTGCGTTCAAATTTGGCGCGTGCCTGGGGAAGACGGACATCCTCGTCCAGCGCCAGTAGCATTTCGCGGGAATAAGCAACGGAATTGTAATTGGATACCAATATATTTTTAGTGTCCGACGAAAGTTTATTTACATATACACTGGATAAAATGGCCAGAAATGCGATCAGCAGGAAAAGTGCTCCTAAACCCAGTACCAGTTTTACTTTAATGCGCATTTGCTTTTTATTTGAGTTGTACAGGATTATACTTTTTTAACTAAGTATGACCAGGTCAATATGGCTGTTGCTTAATTTTTTTAAAAGATTATTAAAGACATTGGTAGCCCCGATGATCTGGAAAAGATTCAAGTGGGGCTTGCCGATGCAAATGGTGGTGATCTTCCGTCCTTCCGCTTGCTCCACAATGGCTGTTGACACCCGCTCTGCCTTTATTTTAATAATTTCTGCGCCGAGCTCTGTTGCCAGCTGGAAATTATTAATAAGATACCGCTGCTTATTTAACTGGATCTTATCGGCACTTTCTGCTGGAGTTGCTACATAAAGTACATACCATTTGCTGTGATAGTAGTTAGCCAGACGTGCCGTTTTGCGGATAACCGTTTTTGCCGTGAGCTCATTACTGCTGATGCAGGCAAGAAACCGTTCCTGCTGAACGGGTATTTTCACGATTTCGGTCTCTACTTTGCGTTCTACGGCAGAAGC
>DASVMC010000228.1:0-5784 GCA_036384555.1 Niabella sp.
AGACCGCGCTGAATAATAAGCTGATCCCATACGTTCAGCAATATGTGAAAAACTAGTATCATTTACGAAAAAGGAGTTTGATTCCCGATGAAAAAGTGGATCGTATTAAGTGTTTTGGGATTGCTTTGTTTTGCAGCAACAAGATGCCGCAGGGCAAAGGATTTTCCGGAAGCGAACTACGATCCACGCTTGTCGGGAGGAGCAGCTACCACTTTCCTGGCTAATTCCAAAGCATTTGGAGAAATGGTTGACGGGCTGGGAGCGTATGACGGACTAATGCATAGCCTGGGCGACAAGATCTTTAACCAGACATTTGTTTCTGCCCCGGCACAGCATTTTGGAGGCCTGGGGCCTGTTTTTAACAACGTATCCTGCGTATCCTGCCACCATAACGATGGTAAAGGAACCCCAACAATGGGACTTGCAACCTCATCATTACTCACACGTATCAGCATTCCGGGGCTTGATGAGCATGGTGGCCCGTTAGAAGCCGCAGGCTTTGGATTGCAATTGCAGGATAAATCCAACAACGGGCCCGCTGAAGTAAAAATAAACATCAGTTATGAGGAAATCCCTTTCACCTTTCCGGATGGAGAAACAGCTACGCTCCGGAAACCGACTTATACACTAACCAACCTTTACCAGCCATTGCCTGCGCAATACAATATCTCCGTTCGGATGGCGCCCCCCGTATTTGGTCTGGGTTTGCTGGAGCTGATCCCTGAAACTACGATCAGTTCTTTTGCCGACCCTGATGATAAGAATGGCGACGGCATCAGCGGGAAAATGAATTATGTCTATAATCCGTATACAAAAAAAACGGAGCTGGGAAGATTTGGTATGAAGGCCAATACTTCCACAATACAAATTCAGGTGGCAAGCGCCTTTCAGCAGGATATGGGAATTACCAATTATGTTTTTCCGTTTGAAAGCTGCTTCAATCAGCCGCAATATGACCAGAGGAATGATGACCCTGAAATTGCCGATAGTATCTTAAATGCCACAATTTTTTATGCGCGCACGCTCTGTGTACCTGCGCGCCGCGATGTAACCGATCCGACTGCGCTTGCAGGCGAAAAACTGTTTTTGCAGATCGGCTGCAGCAGTTGTCATATACCTACAATAAACACCGGTGTGGATGTGCGCCTGCCCATGCTCAGTAACCAGCGGATTCACCCCTATACAGATCTCTTGTTGCATGATATGGGTGAAGCCCTTTCTGATGGACGCAGTGATTTTCTTGCAACAGGGAATGAGTGGCGTACCATGCCTTTATGGGGCATAGGACTTTTCTCTAAAACCAACGGAATTCCTTATTACCTGCACGATGGCCGTGCCAGAACGCTGCAGGAGGCCATTTTATGGCATGGAGGTGAGGCCGAGTCTGCCAAAGGTCATTTTGTGGCGCTTAATAAAAGCGACAGGGACGCCTTGGTAAAATTTTTATCAAACCTGTAGGAACAGGATCTTTTCGCTATTAACCCGCCGTTTATTTTCAGCTGGAATACTTATGCCGGAGAATGGCTGACCTGTCCGGAGAAGGGAATACAGCTGAAATCCCGTACACAGGTCAGGGGTTATTATCCGGTTTGGGCCAGTAAAAGTATTTTATGATAAGAATGACAGGGATTAGTAATGCCATCCAGGCAAAGACATCCCAAATGCCTTCTTTTAGTAAACAAACAATAAGTCCGGCCAGTATAAGCACAAAGAGTAAAACGGGCTTCCCCCACAGCCGGATAGCGGCTTTTCTTTTATGTGGTTGCATACTGTATATTTTTTTCACGTTCTTCAATAAGCGTCCACTGCTGCTTAGCGGCGTTCCGCCTCTTTATCCACAGGTAAACACCTGTTACCAGTACTACAATAGTAGCAAGATCAAATAGTGTCCAGATTATTTTCAGCGGCCAGCCGCCATAATCGCCAAAATGCAGCGGCTGTGATATAAATAAGGTATTGACGTACCAGGGCATTTTTCTTATATCAGTTAACGCTCCTGTCTTTGCATCAATCAGTGCCGGTCTTAACAGCCGGGAAGTAACAGCAGTACTGCCGGTCATAAAGACTGCATAGTGGTGCTTGCTGGAAAAAATAGTGCCCGGATACGCCAGGATCTTTGGCTGCATATCCGGTGCTGCCCGTTGTGCCACGGCAACAGCGCTGTCCAGCGAGGTTAGGGCGCCCTCAACAGGTTTCTGGTTAGCATAGGGTGCCGTCATTTCCTTCAGCTGCCCTTGTTGCCACATTGCCAGCACCACATCAGACATGCAGTTAATGATACCTGTAAATCCAACTACTGAAGCCCAGCACAGGGTTATAATACCAATAAGATTGTGTGTATCCAGCCACTGCAAGCGCTTTGACTTATATTTCCGGACCATACCGAAATCGAATTTCTTCATGATACGCCCATATAATACCACTCCGCTTATAATAGCGATCATAAATACGATACCGATCAATCCTAAAAACAGTTTGCCTCCGATCCCTAAAAATAAATCAGCATGAATACGGAGTATTTTTGTTGTAATGCCATTGGGATTAAAGGCAGACATTTCTGCCCCTGTAAAACGGTTGAACGCTACGTACTTGCTTTTTGTGTAGGAGGCATCCAGACTGGGTGCAAAATCGAACATGATCTTTTGCGGGTTTTCTTCATCCCAGAAAACATATCGCGCAGTAAGATCCGGATTTTTTTGCTGGCCCTGCCGTAATAAAACGTCCACATTGATCGCTTTACCGGTAGTTGCTGCCGGATGTTGCTCCGGTTCCAGCCATTCATCAATTTCATGATGAAAGATCAGGGGAAGGCCGGTAATACACCACATTAATAAAAACAGGGTGCATATAAGGCTTGTCCACTTATGCCACCAGAACCATTTTTTTGCAGTTGCGGTTTTCATTTTATTTTCTTTAAAATTTATACGCCAGACTGGCTCCAAAATTTCTGAGCTTCTGCGGTCCGAAAGAGCTGCCCAGTGCAATCCACGATTTTTGATTGGTAAGGTTGTCTATTTTAAAGGCGATCCTTATTTTACGGTAATCATAGAATACGGAAGTGTTCAGGATCGTAAATTCAGGAAGCGTGAAAACGCCCTGGCTGATGCTGTTAACGATTTTATTTTCGCTGGCGTAATTACCGCCAAATCCCAGGCCAAGCCCATTCAAATGTCCTTTCGGTATCCGGTAGCTCATCCAGAAATTGGCGGTTGTTGGTGAAGAGGCACCGGTAGGCCTTCTGCCTTCTACATCCGCATTAGCCTTTGTCATCTTTGAATCGTTATAAGCGTAGCCGGCTATGATATTCAGACCGTCGGCCGGGTTCGCTATTACTTCCGCTTCAAATCCTTTGCTCAGCTGAGTTCCATCCTGTACAGAGGCTCCGGCCAGCCGCGTATCATTTCTAAGCACATTTGATACTTCAATATTATAATAGGAGAAAGTGGTGGAAAGGCGTCCGTTCAGCAGATCAAGCTTTATCCCTCCTTCAAGCTGGTTGGCAAAACTGGGTTTGGCAGAAGCCTGCTCCAGGTTATTGGTCTGTTCATTGAATGCATTATAAAATCCCTGGTTGTTAAAGCTGTTTTAATAATTAGCAAACAGGGAGACCTTGTTGTGTACCGGTTGAAATACGATGCCGAACTTTGGGGAAAGTGCCGTTTGTGAATAATTGCCGGTAGTAAGACCGGTTGCCAGGTTATAAGAACCTTCGTTTACAAAGTGGTCCAGGCGAAGTGCAGCCAGCAACATCAGGTCATCCGTTAGATTCAATACATCCGAAGCGAAAGCGCTGTACGTGTTTGATTTGGCAATAGTGGTGGGGTTAGGTGCGGTCTGGTCATTTAATACTGAATCCAGTTTGGCCCGGTTAAACCGCGTGTAGGCCGGTATATTGCCGTAAGCAGGAATCTGATCAAATGATGCCAGGAAAATAGAGGACCTGCTGAAGCGGTTAAAGTAATCCAACCCCAGTACCAACCGGTTGCGGAGTTTCCCTATATTGAAATCTCCGTTAAATGTTTGTTGTACTTCTGTAGCCTGGCTTAACGAAGACCTTGTTACCTGGGCAAAGCGCCTGAGCGAATCGTTTGGCTTGATATAAAAGGCAGCCAGCGGACCGTCTGAAAATCCGGATGTAAATGAAACATTGGTACGTGCGTTCCATTTTTTAGACATTTTATAGATCATTTCTGCAAAAAAGTTGCTCGTACGCTGTGTTACAAAAATATCATCAATCGCATAATATCGTTTATAGTCAATCTTCATGTCTTTGATATTGTCCGCAGAAAGTTGACTGATCGGTTGCTCAAAAAAGAAATAAGGCGGACAGGAATTAGCACCAAAAGCAAGTTCCGCATCAAAATTAAAAGTTACCCTCTCATTAGCAATATAAGTAAGGCTTGGCGCAATTACGAAGTTGCGGGAAAAGCCCTGGTCCTGGAAACTGTTCTCAGAAGTAACAGCAGTATTGATCCGTGCTAAAATGGTTTTGGCGCTATCCAGGGGGACATTTACGTCAGCAGAAAGCCTGTTGAAACCAAATGAGCCTGTCGCAAAATCCACCTCGCCTCCAAATTCCCGGTATGGTGTTTTTGTTACGCGGTTGATCAGCCCTCCAAAAGAAGTAAGGGAGTTGCCAAACAGGGTGGCTGACGGGCCTTTAATTACTTCCACCCGTTCCAGGTTGGCTACATCAATACCACTAATCACATTGCCTGCAATTCCGTTTCGCAGCCGGGCCTGTACACTAAAGCCTCTTGCATTATAGTAAGTTCCTCCGTCATCGCCCCGGCCTGAGCCCTGGCGCATCTTTTGTATCCCGGGTGCGTTTTTCAAGGCATCCTCAATGCTGAAAGCAACCTGCTCCGCAACAAGATCTTTATTAATACTGGTATATACCTGGGGATTTTCGAGGTTTTTCAATGGCATCTTTGATACATAGCTGCTGCTTTTCTGCGCAAATTTGTTGGTCTTGTAGGACTTGATCACCACTTCATTCAACGCAGCATAGGTTTCTGAAAGATGGATATCTGGTATTTGCAGATCGGTAGCTTTAATAGTAACAGGAAGCTCCACTGCCTTTAATCCTACCCCGGTAACGGTAAGATAGTAAGATCCGGGATGTACATTCCGGATCACGTATTGTCCGTTATAATCTGTTGATGTAGCCAGGTTCTTTTTATCCAGTAATACAGAAATACCTTCGATGGGCCGGCCATCTGCTGTTAACACTCTTCCCGTTATGCTTATCGTATGTTGCCCGAATGCAGCAGTTATAAAAAAAAGCAATCCCGTAATCAAAACAATTCTTTTACTCATTTTGGACATTTTAATCTGGCTTATCTATAAAAAATTCCTGGTCAGAACATGCATGAAATGCATTGAACGGGCGCAAGTAAGTGCAGTTCAGTATTAAACGGTTACGAATTTGGAAAAACCATTTACGAATTCGGGAACTTTTAAAGCGCACACCGCAAATTGCCCGGATGCCTGCTGACAGGTATAGATTTTCCCGAATTCGTAAGCGCTACAGAGCCCGATGCAGCTATTTTTGCGGCGTCAGAAATGATTGGTTACAACGAATGCTGCTGATGTAGTGATTCAACCAAATTTATTATACAGAAATACAGATCATGAAATTATTAAAGACTTTTGGGTGTCTCTTGCTGATGTTTTTCGCATATGATGCCTCAGCACATGCGTTGTGGGTAAAGACAGCGGCTGTTGGCAAAAAAGGCACACAACATGAGGTGCAGGTATATTTTGCGGAGCCTGGTCAGCAAC
>DASVMC010000229.1:0-2405 GCA_036384555.1 Niabella sp.
ATGTCGGACCGGCTGCGTACGCCTGCTGCGGGAAATTACTGGACCACCCCTTTTAAAGCAGATACTGCCGGTAATGCTTATCATTTGAAAATGGCCCTGGCTGCCAACGCTATTTTGGAAAAAAATAAATATAAGGAACTGGAAACGGTAACAGTAAAGGCAAAAACCAAGTCGCCTACAGAGCTGCTGGACGAAAAATATACCTCAGGTTTGTTTAAAGGAGACATTAATTCCAGGCAACTTGATGTATTGAATGATCCTTTTGCCAAAAGCGCCATAGATGTATTCACGTACCTGCAAGGAAAGATTGCAGGTCTGCAGATTTCCGGATCCGGATCCAATGCCTCGCTAAGCTGGCGCGGGGGATCTCCTCAAATCTATATTGATGAAATGCCGGCAGATGTCAGTTTTGCCTCCAGCCTGAATGTAAATGACATTGCCTATATCAAAGCCTTCCCGCCTCCGTTTATGGGTGGCGCAGGCGGAGGCGCGAATGGTGCCGTAGCTATTTATACCCGAAAAGGAGGCGATATAAAACAGGAACCGGGTAAAGGATTATCGGACAGCAGGATTGAAGGGTACAGCGCTATTAAAGAATTTTACGTACCTAAATATTACAGCCAGTTCACAGCACCTGATGCCGACAAAGACCTGCGTACGACCATTTACTGGAATCCTAACGTGCTCGTTGATCCAAAGAAAAAACAAATAACCATCTCTTTTTACAACAACGATGTTACAGATGCCTTCCGCGTGGTTATTCAGGGAATGACCATAGATGGCAAGCTGATTCACCATGAAGAGATCATGGAATAACAGTCGTCAGCAACGGCAGTCTTTATTTTAATGTTTTAATCACTTTCCACATTTCTTCGGCTACCAGCTGATTGCCTTTTTCATTAAGGTGCACCCTGTCTACGGTTAAAATCCCCTTTTCGTCGTTATTGGGATTATTCTTTTGAAGATACTCCAGGAATATTTTGCGCAGGTCTACCAAAGGCACATTATTTTCAGCCGCATACCTGCGGATCCAGCTGGCATAACGGTTCAGATCCCCGTCCTGCTGATTCGTAAAATCATTACGCTCGCCGATAACGGAAGGGGTGCAGACCACCGGCTGAATCCCCCGCTGCTTCAGCGTTGTAATAATGGCATCATAAAATTTGCCAAATTTATCAAAATCAGTTCCCGTACCCGAAGAGGTTTTGTGCCATACATCATTAATCCCCACATATACCAGAACAATATCGGGTTGCTGGTCCAGCACATCCGGCTGGAAACGCAAAAACAGGTCATACACTTTATTTCCGCCGACCCCTTTCCCAATAAAATCAAACTGACCGGCAAGTTTCTCCTTGCTGCATAAATCAGTAATACGGGTGATATAACCTCCTGGCTGTGCACCCTGCTGGGTGATGGAATCACCAAAAAAAATCACTTTCTTTTTTTTGAAAGGGAGGAACGCACATAATGAAAACAGGATGGGCAACAGCAACATTGATTTCTTAAGCATATTCTTTTAACGGGTCTTATTGAATTGAATGATTTTTGAGGGATATCTTTTTGCATAAGCAAATAACATATTGGTGATAGCGCTATTCTCCTTATAGGGTGTCACATATTCCCGGAATGCTTCCGGTTGTTCAATCTGAACATCGCCGGCAATAAAACCCATACCATAGAAACTGCCGTTCCATACAAGAATGCAGGACTTCTCATCATGATGGATCCCTTTATCAATTATTGCGAACGAAGGAAGGTTTTTCAGATGTATCAGGGCTTCTTCCACCCGTTTATTATAGCGTAAAGGTGCTTCTTTTTTTTCACAGG
Organism: Niabella sp.; assembly: GCA_036384555.1. GTDB lineage: Bacteria > Bacteroidota > Bacteroidia > Chitinophagales > Chitinophagaceae > Niabella. Next base: position 1,831 of record DASVMC010000229.1, read on the forward strand.
CGCCTTTACACAACATCCGGTGTAAATTTTCATCATACAGTTCCTCACTGATAAAACACATACGCGGACACAGGCTAAAATCATGGACCAGCTGCCGCAAGGAGGCCTTTGCGCCTTCAATATGATGGTAAGAGTTCAGCAGAAATCTGCCCCGGCCTGCCTTTTCAACCCCCAGGCGTAAATAACCATTCTGATCTTCATAAACAACGATTCCATAAAGATCTTCCCGTCTTTTTTGGGAAGCGTTAAAGCGGGGCCACAGTCTTTTTATTTCTGTCGATTCCCGCACTGCGGCCATTAATTCGGTTCCGCACTCTTCAAAACTGATCCGGTATACATAACGCATAAAGTTCTGCCGCTGCCTGCTGGTAGAATTATTGCTGAAATGGCTGCTGACCCGGTACCGGATATTTTTTGCCTTTCCTACGTATACAATTTTTCCTTTTTCATCATGAAAATAATAAACCCCTGGTGTATAGGGCAGCTGGTCAAAATCCGATTTAGGAACATTGGGCGGCAATACCTGTTCTTTTGAGGTGACCTTCAGACTTTTCTCAATATGTCCTTCTGCATCC
>DASVMC010000230.1:0-4293 GCA_036384555.1 Niabella sp.
AAAGGAGGCATAAAATCCGTATGCGGATCCATGGTATTCGTAATGGCATTCATAAACATATTAAATTTATCGTCTGCCATGAACTTTACTTTGTACCGTTCAAACAACCTTGACAATACCGTATCTGTTTTTAAACGCGCATCTTTTTCCAGCTGAGCATCGGTTTTTACAACATACCCTTTTTGATCTTTATTACTTTTCCGTTCATCCAGCAGGTCAACATAACGCTCCAGTGAAAGGTATTTTAGCTTTTTCCGCCAGCGGTCTTCCCGGTCCTGCTCGCTGGCCGGGTACTGTAACTGATCTCCATCCAGCTGAATGGATTCATTTAAAGTATAATCAAACGGTTTTGACAGAATCCCCAGCGTCCATTTTTGCGCTTCTGAGTTTCTCTGATCAAAAACAGATGAAATAGCCAGAAAACTCTTTACAGGAGCTCCTTTTATTTCATCATCAATCTGATCACCGTACAGGGCCTTTAGCGAATCATAATCTTTTTTAAGGAAAATATTCTTTTCCGGATCCAGGTCGTTCATAAATTTATCAAACACCTTTTCCGAAAACTGATCATCAATATTCTGTGGACTAAAATGGGCCTGCGAAAGCAGTTGTCCCACTAATTCCATGATCTGTTCATATTTTCCCGGAGGAGCTGCATTACGCGCGATGGATGATTTAAAAGCTAAAAAAGAACCGGCTAGCAATAATACCAACAACACAAAAGGTAATCTCTTCATATTTAATAAATATTTTAATACAGAACGCATCTATCAAAAATAACTTAAAAAACGATGCCTTACGTAATTAAACAGGTTTTATTTAAGATAAGATTTTGATAAATTTTCTCCTGTTAAACCGGCTTTTATTTATTGTATATCAAAAAATAACGCTTTCGGATGGGAATAGTTCCTCAATGCCCCTTTCTGTAAATTCCGGAACCGGCCCTGCCAGCTATCACTGTTAAAACAGATTCTTACAAAAGCTATAAATTCTTATGTGTTGTATTTATTTTTTATTTACATTTGCAGCCCTGTTAATGGTGGCTATAGCTCAGTTGGTTAGAGCATCAGATTGTGGTTCTGAGGGTCGCCGGTTCGAACCCGGTTAGCCACCCGTTATACCTCGAATGTAAATTCGGGGTTTTTTTTTAAATTATGAACCCGGCAAATATCATCCTATGTCCCAGTGGTTATTTCTGCTACCTGTTGTATCGGCCTTTATTGGCCTGCTGGTCAACACAGCTGCCGGCAGGTACTTTTTAAAGAATTACCTGCCCCGGCAGGATGACCGTCTTGCGCAAAAACTGGCAAAAACGGCAACGAATCAGTTGTCTGGCCTGCTGAACATCGAATCCCACCTAAGTAATCCGGAATTAATTGAAAAAGCCATGCCTGCTATCGAAACGCACATCGATGAATTTCTAAATGTTAAGTTAAAAGAAGAAATCCCGATGCTGGCAATGTTCATCGGCAACAAAACAACAGACAAAATAAAAGAAGTATTTATTAACCAGTTAAAACAATTATTTCCGCAGGTAATGCTCCAGATCACTGCTAATCTCAAAGATCATCTGAATATAGAGGCAACTGTTCTGAACCAACTGAAAAAGACACCGGTATCTGTTATTATCAAAGAGGAATTAAAAGGGATCAATGCTCAGTTTCAAAGACTGGGCCTGTTATTTGGGTTTTTGATCGGGCTTCTTAATCTTATTATTGTTTATTTTACAATTAATTGACCCTCTGTAACAGCTATTGTGCATCCATCACAATCTGTTAGCAGCAACAACAAGAATTTTGTTTTTTTCACGTCTAACGGACAAACTTATTTTAATGAAGAAAAATTTACTGCTGGGATTATTGATCATTTTGACGATAGGATTAAATGCACAAAACGGGCAAATGCCCACCGGCTCTTTATATGGAAAGGTTATTGACTCTGCCAGCAGCAAGGGAATTGACGCAGCTTCTGTTCAGCTCTTGCAAATAAAAAAGGATTCAGGCGGAACTACCAGCGAAACGGTTGTTAGCGGTATGCTTACAAAGGCAAACGGAGAGTTTCGCTTAGAAGGCATACCTGCTATGGGACGGTATATTCTTGAGGTTACGGGCATCGGTCATGCTACCTACCGCAAGCCGTTTTTGTTTTTTGACCCTGCCAAAATGAAACAGGGTAATAAAGATATGAGCAGCATCCTGGGTAATCTGGATAAGGATTTAGGAAATATTAAGCTGGGAATTGATAACCAGACCCTATCTAATGTAACTGTTACAGGGTCCAAACCAACAGTCAGTTTAGGCATTGACCGGAAAGTGTATAATGTAGAGAATAATCTGATGGCTGCCGGCGGAACAGCTACGGATCTTTTAAAAAATATACCCTCTGTAAACGTAGATATTGATGGTAATGTAAGCATCCGGAACGCATCCCCGCAGCTGTTCATAGATGGCCGACCTACAACGCTTACGCTGGACCAGATTCCTTCTGACCAGATCGAGACCATTGAGGTGATTACCAACCCTTCTGCAAAATATGATGCTTCCGGCGGAAATGCCGGGATCTTAAACATCGTTCTGAAGAAAACAAAACGTGTTGGCTATTCGGGGAACGTAAGAGCCGGTGTCGATCAGCGGGGCAAATTTAACCTGGGTGGAAACATCAACATAAAGCAAGGCAAGTTCAATGTTTTTGCCAACGCCAATTATAACCAGCGGAAATCCATTTCAGACGGATCCACTGAACGGAATACTTTCAGAAATGATACTACTTTTCACCTGTTCCAGACGGATCATAATGTAAGCAACGGGGAATTCATGTTTGGCCGGGCCGGCTTTGATTATTTCCTGGATAACCGGAATACCTTTACCATTTCCGGTATTGGTGTAAAAGGGAACTTTAATAACAGCACTACCAGTAACCTGTTGGTTGATACATTAACCCCGGGAGGTAATCCTCAGTCAAAGACTATCCGGCAATCTGACGGGGCATTTAGCTTCAGGAACCTGGGCGGAAGCTTTGGGTATGTGCACAATTTCCCGAAAAGCGGTCACCAGCTTACGGCAGATGTCAACTATAACAAAAGTAAAAATAACAGCACCACCACTATCGGGAACCAGATCTTCGCTAGCAGCAATGGTCCGCAAACAGGTACTTTTGCACAACAGCAACTGGGTAATGGCGACAATGAGCGGCTGACTGCCCAGGCTGATTATACCAATCCCTTAAGCGATAACTCCAAGCTGGAAGCGGGTGTTCGTTTAAACCAGACAAAAACGAACAGCCTCAATGATCTGTATTACCTGCAGAACGGAGCATATGTATTACAGCCACTCTTATCATCCCGGTTCAATTATAAGGATCAGGTACTGGCGGCCTATGGTAATTTCTCCAGTAAGATCGGTGATAATTTCGGCTACCAGGTGGGTTTAAGACTGGAGCGCTCCAGTTATGATGGTACGGTATATTCCAGTACCAAAAATACGGATGGCAGTTATGCAGCTTCCAGCCAGTATTTTAATATCAAGTATCCGGTCAGCCTGTTCCCGAGCATTTTTCTCAGCCAGAAGTTAAATGATAAACAGGATCTGCAACTGAACTACAGCCGCAGGATCAACCGCCCCGGCTTCTTCCAGCTGTTCCCCTATACCGATTATTCGGATTCGCTGAACCTCAGCCGTGGTAACCCGAACCTGAAACCCGAGTTTGTGAACTCCTTTGAGCTCTCCTATTCTAATAACTTTAATAGAAAGAATAACCTGATCCTGTCGCTTTACTACAAACATACAAACGGGTTAATAACCCGGTACGGCTTTCAGGACCTGAATCCCATTAACGGAGATACGGTGATCGTGAACTCCTTTATAAACGCTAATTCCGGTTTTGTAGGTGGTTTTGAAGCCATCAGTAAAAATTCGATTACCTCCTGGTGGGACCTGACCAGCAATATTAATATTTATACATCAAAGATCAATATTAACGATCCTAGCATTCCGACTTCCGAGCAATTATACAGCTGGTTTGGAAAGATCAATAATGACTTTAAGCTTCCAAAGAACTTTACTTTGCAGCTTTCCGGTGATTATACATCCAAAACCGTACTGGCTCCCGGCGGAAGCGCAGCCAGTAATTCCGGAGGCCGCGGGTTTATGGGTGGTTCGGTAAGCGGCAACGCGCAGGGATACTCAATGCCTTTTTATGGTGTGGACGCCGCACTGAAATATGAATTTTTAAAAGGGAAAGCTGCTTCAGTTACCCTTAGCGTCAATGATATCTTTAAAACACGCAAAAGCGATG
>DASVMC010000231.1:0-3516 GCA_036384555.1 Niabella sp.
ACTCCTAAAAATGTTTCCAGAAAGGTTTTGCCCCATTTTGCCCAGGTTTCAGTTATGTACCCTCCCACCACTACATTCTGCATTTCAGTAACTTTTGTATGCATTTCAAAACGCAGCTTCAGGGCTGTCCGCTCCGGCCGGAGTGCATATACCAATGTCTCATACCCTACAGCAGAAACAATCAGGTCATATTTACCGGCAGGAATATTATGCAATACAAAGCTGCCATCAGTAGCGGTTACTGTGCCTATAGAGCTGTTATTGATAAACACACTGGCGCCGGCAACCGCTTCACCCGTGCCCTCCTGCACCACTCTTCCATTGATCTCAGCCTGGGCATCAGCTGTATACCGGGTCAAAAGAATGATCAGAACAAATAAAAACCGCATGTTTCAAATATAAAACATGCGGTCCGTATTACGAAAAATTCGTAGAATTATTTTTTGCCCAGCAGCTCCGCCAGCTTATTTTCCAGGTCATCCCCCCGCAGGTCTTTCCCGATGATCTTTCCATCAGGTCCGATTAAAAGATTCCGCGGAATGGCGGTGATCCGGTATTGCTGTGCCACGTCATTTTCCCATCCCTTCAGGTCACTTACCTGCGTCCAGGTTAATCCGTCCTTTTTGATCGCCTGCAGCCACGCATCCTTTTCTTCATCCAGGGAAATGCCCAGTACTGTAAAATTCTTATCCTTGTATTTATTATACACATTCACCACATTTGGATTTTCCCGGCGACAGGGGCCGCACCAGCTTGCCCAAAAATCCACCAGCACATATTTTCCCCTGAACTGGGCCAGGGACACGTCTTTCCCTTCAGCATCTTTTTGTGTAAAACCGGCCGCTTCCGTACCCACGGCATTAAACCGGGCATCTTCCAGGGCTTTCTGCAGCTGGCTGCCCACACTTGTCTGCAATACTTCTTTGGAAAGGCTGTTGGCTCTTTTTTCCAGTAAAGCATTGTCATCCGTAAACCCAATAGTAGATAAAATAACCATTGCACTAACCGGGGAGGCCGGATGTTTTGCAATAAAAGCATCTACATTCTCCTGAATATCTCCTATAACAAGCTTCATTGAATCATTCAGGGTATTTCCCCCTGCTCCGGCCTGCTGCTCAATACCGATCTGATTCACCCGTTCAAATTTTGGAATAAATACATCCTGGAACTCGGCAAAATCATCCTGGGTCTTTGACCCTGTAAACTTCCAGTCATCCATTTTCTGTTTCATATTGCCGGTAACCTGCACGGCATCATTACCAACAAAGATGGCTGTCTTTGAAGAATCACCCACCATCAGGCCAAGGATCGAAGGGCCGTCCAGCTTACCGCTTAACGTAAATACCCCTCCTTTGGATTTTGTTTCCCCGATCGTAGCAGATCCTTTTTCCAGATTGATTAATAAAACGTTCGTATTGTCCGGCAGCCCTTCAATAGTCCCTGTAAGCGTTAATTGCTGCGCCATTGTAACCACAGGAAAAAGGAGTGCCAGGAGCAGACTGATCTTATTCATTTGTAAATGCATTACTGATTTTTTTCTACAACAAGATTACTGTTTATTTGTTCTGATCAAACAAAGATAAGGTTACAGGCAATCTCTGAACCACCCGCGACCTTGTTGATACTGCGCTATTACGGCAAACAGCATATTTTTAGCAAAACATTAATTTAAAACGCTTTTAACAAAATTGCGGGAAACAGCAGCAACATCTGTCTGCCCTTCCAGGGCTTTTATAAAGGCAGACCCAATAATGGCACCATTAGAATACCTTGCAGCCCTTGAAAACGTTTCATGATCCTTTATTCCAAATCCAACCAGTATGGGATTTTTAAGCTGATAACTTTTCAGGCGTTCCAGGTATTTTTCCACCATTGAAAAGTCTTTGTCTTTGCCTGTAGTAGAAGAGGAGGACACGGCATACAAAAAACCGGAACTTAAAGCGTCCAGCATTCTTATCCGCTCTTCCGGCGTTTCTGGTGTTACCAGGAATATAAAGTCCAGTCCGCTCTGCTCCACGATTGCTTTATAAGTTGTCTGAAACTCATAAGGCGGCAGATCTGGGATAATCAGACCGTCTACTCCTGCACTGGCGGCGTCCTTACAAAATTTTTCAAAGCCATACAATAATACGGGGTTAATATTCCCCATCAGGATAACAGGAACGTGTATTTGCGGGCGCATCGTTTGCAATTGCTCAAACAATTTTGCAATCGTCATTCCGTTCCTGAGCGCTACGATGCTACTGTTCTGAATGGTTTCCCCGTCAGCCAGCGGATCACTGTAAGGCATACCCAGTTCTATGATATCAGCACCGCTTTCCTGCAGCGCTTCCATTACCGGCAGGGTGCTGTTTAAAGTGGGATACCCCGCCGTGCAATAGATATTCAGCACATTCCGGTCTTTATTTTCAAATAATTCTTTTATCCTGCTCATTAATCATTTATTTATAATTTCTTCTTCAGGTTTTCTTTTACATGGCCAATCCATTCCTCTTTCAGAATGCTTAATACAATAGTATCACGCCTTCTGTTGCTCATGGTTCTGTTACTTCTTAATACGCCTTCAACCGTGCACCCGATACTTTTCATGGCAGCGACGCTCTTTTCATTGACCTGATCCGCTTCAAACTGTACCCGCTCCGCCTCCAGCGCTTCAAAAGCAAATTGTAACAATAAAAACTTTGCATGTTTATTGAGTCCCGTCCCCTGAAAGTTGCTGCCGTACCAGGTATTGCCGATACTTACAATTTCATGGACGGGCTGAATATCGTAAAAACGGGTGCTGCCGGCATATTCATTTTCCTTTTTATCAAAAACAATGAAAGGATATTGCAGGCGGTTGCTCCTTGCAGCAGCGGCTGTCTGAATATACCGTTCCATTCCGCCTTCACCCACAGGCGCCGATCCGACGGGAAAGTATTCCCAAAGCCCGGGTTCCTGTTGCAGGTAGTGCCGTAAATGATGATCATCTGACGGGGTCAGCGGGCGAAGCAGCACGCGTTCATCTTCCAGAACATATTCTTTGCTAAAATCAAAATCCATTTTCCAATTTGAAGGTCCCTGTTATGCGCGTGCCGGGCTCATTCAGCCTGCTGCTATTCTCCGTTGTTCATTGCTTTCATGTATGTATCCATATCCTTATCGCCCCGGCCGCTCAGGCAAATAACAATTGTATCTTTCTTTGAATACGTTACTTTATTTAATGCTGCAAGTGCATGGGCACTTTCCAGGGCAGGGATGATGCCTTCCAGCTTAGCCAGCTCAAAGGCCGCCTGCAGGGCTTCTTTGTCAGTTGCATTTAAGAACTGCCCGCGACCGGTAACAAATAAATTGGCGTGCATCGGACCGATCCCGGGATAATCCAGTCCTGCGGAAATACTGTAGGGTTCTTCAACCTGGCCGTCTGCCGTTTGCATCAGGTAACTTCTGCTTCCATGCAGCACGCCCGGTTTTCCCAGTTGTGTGGCTGCTGCGCTTTTATCCGTATCAATACCGCAGCCGGCGGCTTCTACCGCA